>NZ_BAAASR010000035.1:83735-90514 GCF_039532985.1 Streptomyces gobitricini
GTCGCCGACGCCTGCGCCGGCGCCGGAGGTTCGGGCGAGGACCTCGCCGACGTGCTGCGCACGGTGATCGCGGACCTGACGGGTTATCCGGAGGACATCCTCACGCCCGACATGGCCCTGGAGGCCGACCTGGGAATCGACTCGATCAAGCGCGTGCAGATTCTCGCCGCCCTGCGCAAGCGGCTGCCCCGGCTGGCGGAGGTGGAGGTCTCCGATGTCGCCGCCCTGCGCACGCTGGGCGACATCATCGAGCGCCTGGGCGAGGCCGACGCCGAGGCCGCGACCGGGGGCGAGATGTCCTTAGAGGGCCAGGCCGGCGGGCCCGCCCCACCCCGGCTGCTGCGTCTCGTCCCGGCCGTCCGGCAGGCGGATCCGCCCGGCCTCGCCCTGCCCCACCTGCACACGCGGGTACTCATCACCGACGACGGGGGCGGGGTGGCCGCCGCGCTGGCCGCCGAGCTCGGCGCCCGCGGCGTCACCGCGGAAGTCGTCACGCGGGTGCCCGGCGCGGGCACGGCCCCGGACGCCGGATGCGTCGTCCTCCTGCAAGCCCTGCGCGCGTACGACACCCCGAGCGACGGCTCCGGCCCGCTCCACCAGGAACTGGTGGGGTCGCTGCGGGAACTCGCCGGCCGGATGTCCGGTACGGCGGGCGGGTCCGTCGTCGTCGTGCACGACGCCGGCGGTGACTTCGGCTCGACCGGCCGCCAAGGCGAACGGGCCTATCTGAACGGCGCGGCCGCCCTGGCCCGCACGGCCGCCCGGGAATGGCCGCACGCCGTCGTCAAGGCCGTCGACTGCCAACGCGGCGACCGGCCGCCCGCCGAGGTGGCCCGCTCGCTGGCGGAGGAACTGCTCACCGGTGGCGGCGATCCCGACGTGGCGCTCGCCGAGGACGGCACCCGCTACGTGCACGGCTACGAGAGCGCGCCGGCCGCGGCGGCCGACGTCCCGTCACGAGTGGGCCCCGGCTCCTTCCTCGTCGTCACCGGAGGCGGTCGCGGCATCACCGCCGACTGTCTGCTGGCGCTGGCCGGCCGGACACCGGGGCTGCGTCTGCTGCTGCTGGGCCGCACCCCGCTCACCGAGGAACCGCCCGAGGCGGCCCGGGCCACCGACGTCGCCTCGATGACCCGCGCCCTGATGGACCGGGACCGGGCCGACGGCACCATCCGGGCCCCGGCGGAGGTGCGCGCGGCAGCCCGGCGGTACCTGGCGGCCCGCGAGGTCCGCGACACCGTGCGCGGGCTGGAGCGGGCCGGGGCGAGCGTGCGCTACGCCGCCGTGGACGCGCGGGACTCCGCGGCCGTGCGGGCCTGCCTGAAGGAGGCCCGCACGGTGTGGGGACCGGTCACCGGTCTGGTGCACGCGGCCGGGGTGATCGCCGACAAGCCCCTCGCCGGGAAAACGCCCGAACAGGTCGAGGCGGTCTTCTCCACGAAGATCGACAGCCTGCGGAGCCTGCTGGAGGCGACGGCCGACGACCCGCTCGACGCCATCTGCCTCTTCTCCTCCGTCAGCGCGGCGGCGGGGAACCCGGGCCAGGCCGACTACGCGGCGGCCAACGCCGTCCTGGACCACCTCGCCGTGGTCCTGGCCGGGCGGCGGCCCCAGGCCCGCGTCGTCTCGCTCGCCTGGGGGGCCTGGCGCGGTGGCATGGTCACCCCCGAGCTCCAGGAGCACTTCGAACGGCAGGGCACCGCCCTGATCGCTCCGGAGGCCGGTGCGGCGGCCTTCGCCGAGGAGCTGACCACGGGGACGGGCCCGCCCAGGATCCTGCTGGTCCCGGACACGGCCGGCCTGACGTCCTGGCGCACCGGTGCCGGCGCGGCCACCGCACCGGTGGCCCGGGGGGCCGTACGCGCGGGCGGCGAGAGCCATCCGGAGCTGGCCGACCACGCCATCGCCGGACGCGTGGTGCTCCCCGTGGCCACCGCCGTGGAGTGGCTGGCCCGTGCCGTGCCCGTGGGAGCGGGCGGCGACCGGCCGTTCGCGCTGCACGACGTACGGGTCCGGGGCACCGTCGCCCTGGAGCGGTTCCCGTACGACGAGTGGCTGACCGTCCACGCGGCGGACGGCTCCGCCGCGGACGGCCACCGGCTGGAGCTGCGGGCCGGCGGGCGGGCCCGGTTCACGGCGGTGGCGCCGCTGCGGCCACCGGCCGCGGTACCGCGGGCCGCCGCACGGGGCACGGACCCGCTCCCGGCTCCCTGCCCCTCCTTGCAGTACGGAGGGGAGGCGCACTTCCACGGCCCGCTCTTCCGGGTCGTCGAGGACCTGCGGGGGTGCGACAGCAGCGGGGCGTACGGCACGGTGCGCGGTCTGCGCCTGATGGGGTGGCCGGAGAACCGCCGGTGGCGCACCGATCCGGCCCTCGTCGACGGCGCCATGCAACTGGCGGTGGTGTGGGGGGAGCACGTGACCGGCAGGGCCACCCTGCCCATGGCCGTGGAACGGTGCGAGTTCCACCGGCCTGGACCCGCCGGGCACGCCCCCGTGACGTGCCGGGTCACCCCGCGGTCCGCCGACGCGCTCGACGCGGTCTGCGACGCGCTGCTGCTCGACGAGGACGGCGGCGTGCGGGCGGCGCTGTACGGCATTCACCTGGTCGTACGGCCCAGCTGACCGCTCCTCCGCCGGGACGTGCTCCCGACCCTCCGCGTCCCGGCCACCGGTGGGGGCTGCCCCCGCGGCCCCCACCGGCCCCCACCGGCCCTCACCACGGCCCCTCCTCCGGGCCCCTCCTCCCGGCTTCCGCCCGCTCGCCCTCTGCCTGGGCGCCTTCTGCCCTGCCCGCCTTCTCGCCCGCTCCGCGTTCTCGTCGTCTCGTCCCCTCCTCGTCTCCGCCTTCGGACCAAGGACCCCACATGACCTTTCCCCCCATCGCCCTGGTCGGCCACGGGTGCGTGCTGCCCGGCGCGCTGGACCCTGGCGCGCTCTGGGACACCGTCGTCACCGGCAGGACGGCACTGGCCCCCGTACCCGCGGACCGCTGGGGCGTCGACCCGGCAGCCGTGCGCTCGACGCGGCCCTCGTGCCCCGACCGCACGTGCAGCGACGTGGGCGGCCACGTGCGGGATTTCGACTCCGTCTTCCGGCCGCGCGACCTGGGCTGGAACGCGGTGGACGCCGCCCGCCTCGACCCGGTGTTCCGGTGGACGCTGCACGCGGTGGGCGCGGCACTGGACACCGTGCCCGACGCCCGCCACAGCACCAGGACCGGGCTGGTGATGGGCAACCTCACCTACCCCACCTTCTCGCTGGCCCGTTCGGCGCTGCGGCAATGGCGCACCGGCCGCGCCTTCCCGCCGAACGGGCGGGACTCCTCGGCCGACCCGCTCAACCGGTTCTCCTTCGGCCACCCGGCGGTCCTCGCCGGGCGCCTGCTCGGGCTCGGCGCCGGCACTCTGACCCTCGACGGCGCCTGCGCCTCCTCGCTCTACGCCCTGAAGATCGCGTGCGACCGCCTCCACGACGGCACGGCCGACGTCATGGTGGCGGGCGGCGTCAGCGGAGCCGACAACCTCTTCATCCACATGGGCTTCACGGCACTCGGCGCACTGAGCCCCCAGGGACGCAGCCTCCCCCTGGACCGGCGCGCCGACGGACTCGTCCCGGCCGAGGGCGCGGCCTTCGTGGCCCTGATGCGCCTGTCCGAGGCGCTGGCACGGGACGTACCGGTGCTGGCGGTCGTGCGCGGCATCGCCTGGACGAACAACGGCCGACGCGGCGGGCTCCTCGCCCCCGACGAGGACGCCCAGGAACGCGCCATCCGCGAGGCGTACCGGCAGGCCGGGCTGGCCCCCTCGGACGTCGGACTGCTGGAGTGCCACGCCACCGGCACGCCCCTGGGCGACACCGTGGAACTGCGCAGTAGCGCCCGGGTGTTCGCGGACGCACGTCACCTGCCGATCGGTGCGGCCAAGGCCAACTTCGGCCACACCCTGTCCGCGTCGGGCGCGGTGGGTCTGCTGAAACTGGTGGCGGCGCTGCGGGCGGCGGTGATCCCCCCGGTGACGGGGATCGAGGAACCGGTGCCGGCGCTCGCGTCCGGCCCGTTCCGGCTGCCGCGACGGGCGGAGGAGTGGACGGGGCGCAGGGTCGCCGGGCTCAGCGCCTTCGGGTTCGGCGGCAGCAACGCCCACCTCGTCGTCGAGGCCGGGCCCGACGGGACGCAGGGCACCGTCCGCCCACCGGCCGCCGTGCCGCCGCCCCGGCCGCCCCTGCCCCCGCTCGCACCGGCGGGCGAGGCCGGCGCACCGTCCGCCGCGTCCGGCCGGCGGGCGGACATGCCGGACCTCCCTGCGGACCTGGCGCCGGCGACCGGCACGGCCGGGGGCCCGGAGCGGGACGGCCACGGCGAGGACGTGGTCGTCGTCGGGCTGGGCGTGCGGGTGGGGAGCGGCACGTGTGTGGCGGACTTCGTGCGTGACGTCACCGGCGGCCCGCGGACCACGGGCGCCACCGACCACGTCCGGCTCGCCCTGGACGGCCTGCACTTCCCTCCGGCCGACTTCGCGGACGCCCACCCGCAGCAGCCGATGCTGATGGCCGCGTGCCAGGAGGCGGTGGCGGGGGTGCGGCTGCCCGGGGAGCGGACCATGGTCGTGGTGGGCACCGAGAGCACTCCCGACTCGGCCCGCTTCCAGACCCGCTGGCGCCCGCCGCCCACCGTCCGGCAGGGCGCCCGCGACGGTGCACCGGAGCCGTCGAGCGAGCCCCTCACCGCGAACGCCGTCGTCCGTCACATGGGCGCCGCCGTCGCCAATCAGATCAACGTCGCCCTGGACCTCACCGGGCCCGGCTTCGCCCTGTCCGAACGGGAGACGTCCGGACTCGCCGCGCTGCGGCTGGCGGTGCGCGCGATCCGCGCGGGTGAGAGCGACGCGGCCGTCGTGGGCGCGGTCGCCACCGCGGACGAGGACGTGCACCGGGCCGCGCTGGCCGCCCTCGGCCGGCCGGAGAACCCGGTCGACGCGGCGGTCGTGATCGCCGTCAAGCGGGCCGGCCTCGCCGAGCGGGACGGGGACCGGGTACTGGCCGTCCTCCCCGCCGCGCCGGCCGGACCCGACGAACCGGCGCCCCGGCTGCTGGTCGGCGATGTGCCGGCCACCCAGGAGGAGTCCGTCACCACGGTGGACACCGCCGCGCTGCTCGGCCACGCGGACTGCGCGCACGGCATGGTCTCGGTGGCACTGGCCGTGGCCGCCCTCAGCCGGGCGCTGCTGCCGCGGCCCCCCGGGCCCGCCGCGCCATGGCTGGGCGAACGCGCCGCCGAGGTGGTCGTGCGGCCCGCCGACTCCGTCGTCACCGACCGCCTGCGCCTGCGGGCCGGTCCGGGGGCACCCCGGGCCCACCTCACCGAACCGCCGCCGCGCCTGCATGTGTACTCCGGCGCCGACAGCGCCTCCGTGACCGCCGCCGCCCGCTCCTACCAGGAGGACCCCCGCGGTCCCGCCCGCCTGGTGGTGCAGGCCCGTGGCACGACCGAACTGCGTGAACGGACCGAGGCCGCGGTGCGCTGGCTGCGGAGCGGCGGGCCGCGTCCCGCCGGTGTGCACCACGGCGCGCGCCCGCTCGAGCAGGGCACGGTGGCGTTCGTGTACACGGGCGGGGCGGCGACGTACCACGGGATGGGCCGTGCTCTGGCGCAGGCCTGCCCGGAGGTGCTGCACACGCTCGCCGAGCGCTGCGGCCCGCTGGACCACCTGGTGCAGTGGCTGTACGAACAGCCCGCGGCCGGTGAGGAGCCGACGGCCATGCAGCGCATCTGGGCGTCGTCCATGCTCAGCCGGCTGCACACCTCGGTCAGCCGGGACACCCTCGGGCTGCGCCCGCACAGCGTCATCGGCTACTCCTCGGGCGCGGCGAGCGCGCTGATCTCGCTGGACTACTGGCGGCAACTGCGCCCCCTGGTCGCGGACGCCGTCGCCGACCCGCTGTTCAACGGGCTGCTGACCGGTCCCTGCGACGCCGTACGCGCCGCCTGGCGCAGGTCCGGTGTGCCCGGCAGCCGCTGGGCGGCGCACCTGGTGGGCGCGGATCCGGCGAAGGTGGCCGAGGTGCTCGCCGGCGAACCGGCGGTGCACCTGACGGCCGTCAACAGCCCGAGCTGCTGCACCGTCGGCGGCGAGGAGAGTGCCTGCGAGCGGGTCCTGGCCGCTGTGCGGCCGGACTACGCGTTCCGGCTGGAGTACGACATCGCCATCCACGCGCCAGAGGTCGCCGAGGTCGCCGACCGCTGGCGGAAGTTCCACCACCGCCAGACCACCGCGCTGCCGGGCGTGCGCTTCTACGACTGCGCCACCGGCGGCTGGCAGTACCCGACGGACGACGGCATCGCGCGAGCGCTGACCGCGCAGGCGACCGGCACGGTGGACTTCGCCGGTGCGGTGCGGCAGGCGTACGCGGACGGGGTCCGGGTGTTCGTGGAGCACGGGCCCAAGCAGCTGTGCACGAACTGGATCAGCGAGACCCTGGCGGGCCGGGAGCACCTGGCCGTCGCGCTGGACTCCGCCCCCGACCGGTCGGTGCACCACCTCTTCGACGTGGCGGCACGCCTGGCGGCGGCCGGAGTCGCCGTGGACCACGAGGCCCTGACCCTGCGGTTCACCCCCGCGCCCTCCCACCTGGCCGAGGCCGCCCGTACGGTCACCGTCGCCACCTGCCTGCCGCGTACCCCCCGGCCCGCGGAAGCCGCGGAAGCCTCGGCCGCCGGCGCGGCGAGGGGCCGCGCGGCGGCCGGCGGCGCGGCGACGGGCGGCGGCTCCGGTCGTGCC
>NZ_BAAASR010000036.1:0-39375 GCF_039532985.1 Streptomyces gobitricini
GGGGCGGACGGCCCGGCGGGCGCGGGGGCCACCGACGCCGGCGCGGCGGGGCCGGCGGGCGCAGCGGCGGGCGCGTGCCGTGCCGGAGGGAGCACCGCCGCCGGGGCGGGCCGGTGCCCGTCCTTCAGCGCCGCCCGGATCGCCGAGGCGACGCAGACGGCGAGGACCGCCCAGCCCAGGGCGCCGAAGGCCATCTCCGTGTCCGTCCAGTGCACCGGGCGCTGTCCGGAGTAGACCGAGGCGGCGACGGATCCGACGACGATCCCGTACGCCATGCCCTGCCACAGGCCGACGACGAACAGCCCGGCCGCCGGCCACGCCAGGTACTGCACGCCCGACGCGGTGCTCAGCAACAGCAGCAGCCCGAGCGTGGTGGCGACGGCGAGCGGCGCGTCGGCCGGGCGCCGCCAGGCCAGCCAGACGCCCACGGCCATGATCGCGGCGACGATCAGGAAGTGGCCGTCGCCGCGCAGCAGCGTGACGTACGGCTCCGGCACACCCGCCCAGCGGGCGAAGCGGACGATGCCCCAGAAGCTGAAGTTGCCGCCCGCGTACTCCAGGACGTTCGCCTTGAGCCCGCCCGGCACGATGGCGACGACCGGTCCCCACACGGTGAGGAACAGCGCGGCGAACCCGGCCGTGAAGCGCAGCAGGACGGTGCGGCCCCCGGAGCGTAGCGCGGTGGCGAAGAGCAGCGGTACGGCGACGACCGGGATGAGCTTGACGCTGATGCACAGCGCCGCCGCGAGCCCGGCCGCCACCGGCCTGCCCCGGTCGACGAGCAGGTAGGCGGCGGCGAACGCGAACATCACGGCGACCGAGTCGGTGTTGCCGTGGTAGCCGGAGGTGGCGACGAGCACCGGGCAGAGGGCCGCGCCGACCGCGCAGAGCACGGCCGTACGCAGCCGGGCCGCCCGCCGCCGCACGATCGCGAAGACCAGCAGCACGGTGACGAAGTCGGCGAGACATGCCGGGAAGCGGATCAGGGGCCGCCAGGGCACCCCCTGTTGCGCGAGCCACTCCATCCCCAGCAGCATCCAGCTGGCCAGCGGCGGGTGGTTGTAGACCGGCAGCCACGGCATCTGCTCGGCGTAGATGCGTACCGGGTCCGTCCGGGCGATGGCCCGTGCGAAGCCCCAGAAGAACCGCACATCGGCGGGTCCCCGCGTGTGCGCCGCGAGTGCCGTCTTGGCCACGAACGCGACCAGCGCGACGGCGACGACGATGATCCGGGCTTTCCGTACATCCCGGGACAGAGACGACATTCCGACGTTCATGGTTGTCGAACGTAGCAATACCCACCACACCTAGCGAAGCACCTATTAACACACTTACGTCGCATAGGACTTCACCACATCGGTGCGCAATGGGCGTTGAGTAGGTGTTTCCGCACCGGCGAAAAATTGCCGAATCACACGTATGGCCCAGAAATCCACGTAATTCGTGGCGCTCAACTCTCGTTCACAACCTGCACCTTGTCCCCGTCAGCCGAGGCAGACAGGCAGGCCAGTGAAGTGAAAGCACTCGTACTCTCCGGAGGCGCCGGCACCCGGCTGCGTCCCATCACGCACACGTCCGCCAAGCAGCTCGTTCCCGTGGCCAACAAGCCGGTGCTCTTCTACGGGCTCGAATCCATCGCCGCCGCCGGAATCCGCGAGGTCGGCATCATCGTCGCCCCCGACACCGCCGAGGAGATCCGAGCGGCCGTCGGTGACGGCTCACGCTTCGGTCTCGCCGTCACGTACATCCCCCAGCACGCCCCGCTGGGCCTCGCCCACGCCGTGTTGATCGCCCGCGAGTTCCTCGGCGACGACGACTTCGTGATGTACCTGGGGGACAACTTCATCGTCGGCGGGATCACCGACCTGGTCGAGGAGTTCCGCGCCACCCGTCCCGCCGCCCGCATCCTGCTGACGAAGGTGCCCGATCCGCGCGCCTTCGGGGTCGCCGAACTCGACGTCGACGGGCGGGTGGCCCGCCTGGAGGAGAAGCCCGAGAACCCCCGCAGCGACCTGGCGCTCGTCGGGGTGTACCTCTTCACGCCCGCCGTGCACGAGGCGGTGCGCCGCATCGAGCCGTCCGCGCGCGGCGAACTGGAGATCACCGACGCCCTCCAGTGGCTCATCGACGAGCACCGCGCGGTGACCTCGACCGTCGTCTCCGGCTACTGGAAGGACACCGGCAACGTGGCGGACATGCTGGAGGTGAACCGGTCCGTCCTGGAGCTCCTCACCCCGCGCAACGAGGGGACCGTCGACGCCGCCACCGAGATCATCGGCCGGGTCCGCATCGGCGACGGCGCGACCGTGCGCGGCTCGCGGATCGTCGGCCCGGTCATCATCGGCGCGGGCACGGTCGTGGAGAACTCCTACATCGGTCCGTCCACGTCCATCGCGGAGGACTGCCGCGTCACGGACAGCGAGATCGAGTACTCCATCGTGCTCAGCGGCTCGTCCCTGCACGGCGTGGGGCGCGTCGAGGCCTCCCTCATCGGACGTAACGTCGAAATCACCCCCGCCCCGCCGATCCCCGCCGCCCACCGCCTGGTGCTCGGCGATCACAGCAAGGTGCAGATCTCGGCATGAACACCGCCCCTCGTGTCCTGGTGACCGGCGGCGCCGGCTTCATCGGCTCGCACTACGTCCGTACGCTGCTGGGGTCCTCGGGCCCCGGCGGTCCGGAGGTCACCGTCCTCGACAAGCTCACCTACGCGGGCAACCCCGCGAACCTCGACCCGGTGCGCGGCCACCCGGGCTTCGCCTTCGTCCACGGCGACGTCTGCGACCCGGTCCTGGTGGACAAGCTGGTCTCCGAGCACGACCAGATCGTCCACTTCGCCGCCGAGTCGCACGTCGACCGCTCGATCGCCGGCGCCGACGCGTTCGTGCGCACCAATGTGCTCGGTACGCAGACGCTGCTGGACGCGGCCGTGCGCAACCGTGTCTCCACGGTCGTGCAGGTCTCCACGGACGAGGTGTACGGCTCGATCGACACGGGCTCGTGGACCGAGGACCAGCCCCTGCGGCCCAACTCGCCGTACGCCGCCACCAAGGCGTCCGCCGACCTGATCGCCCTGTCCTACCACCGCACCCACGGCCTGGACGTGCGCGTGACGCGCTGCTCCAACAACTACGGGCACCACCAGTTCCCCGAGAAGGTCGTTCCGCTGTTCATCACCCGGCTGCTGGACGGTGGCCGGGTGCCGCTGTACGGGGACGGCTCGCACGTCCGGGACTGGCTGCACGTCGACGACCACGTACGGGCCGTCGAACTCGTACGCGCCCGGGGCCGGGCGGGCGAGGTCTACAACATCGGCGGCGATACGGAGCTGTCCAACCGGGAGCTGACGGGCCTGCTGCTGGAGGCGTGCGGCGCCGACTGGTCCAGGGTGGACCACGTCGAGGACCGCAAGGGCCACGACCGGCGCTACTCGGTGGACTGGACGAAGATCCGCGACGAGCTGGGTTACCGGCCGGGCAAGGACTTCGCGACCGGACTGGCGGAGACGGTCGCCTGGTACGGACAGAACCGTTCCTGGTGGGAACCGCTGCTGGACCGGGCGGCGCTGTGACCTGGGTCGTGACGGGCGCCGGCGGGATGCTGGGGCGGGAGGTGCTGGCGCGCCTGGGGGACGAGGCGGTCGAGGCGGTCGGACTGACCCGGCGCGACCTCGACGTCACCGACCGGGGCGCGGTCCTGGCGGCGCTGCGGGGGCTGCGCCCGTCCGTCGTCGTCAACTGCGCCGCGTGGACGGCGGTGGACGACGCCGAGTCCCGCGAGCCGGACGCCCTGGCGGTCAACGGGACGGCGGTGCGGCACCTCGCCGAGGCGTGCGCCCTCGTCGGCTGCGCCCTGGTGCACGTCTCCACCGACTACGTCTTCGACGGCCACGCGCGCGTGCCGTACGCCGAGGGGGCGGTGCCCGGCCCCCGCACGGCGTACGGGCGCACCAAACTGGCGGGCGAGCGGGCGGTCCTGGAGATCCTCCCCGAGCGCGGCTATGTGGTGCGGACGGCGTGGCTGTACGGGGCGGGCGGCGCGAACTTCGTACGGACGATGATCCGGCTGGCGGCGTCCCGGAAGGTGGTCGGCGTGGTCGACGACCAGCTGGGCCAGCCGACCTGGAGCGCCGACGTGGCCGGCCGGCTGGTCCGGCTCGTGGGCGCGCCCCCCGGCGTCTACCACGCCACGAACAGCGGCGAGGGCACCTGGTACGACCTGGCCCGGGAGACCTTCCGCCTCCTGGGCACGGACCCGGCGCGCGTCCGCCCGGTCACGAGCGCGTCCTACCCCCGGCCGGCGCCCAGGCCCGCGTACAGCGTGCTCGGCCACGCCCGCTGGCGCGAGGCGGACCTGCCGCCGCTGCGCGACTGGCGGGAGGCGCTGCCGCGGGCGTTCCCGGCGCTGCGGGCGGCCGCGTCCGGCTGAGGGGCACGGGCGGCGCCCCCGCCACGGGCCGCCGCCCCGCCCCCGCGCGCCGCCCCGCGGGCCGGGCCGGCGCGCCGCCGGATCGCCGGCGGCGCCTCATGACCGCTGCCCGTTCCGGGACAGCCACAGGGCTCCGGCGTTCACACCGGCGAGGAGCAGCCCGGCCGTGGCGACGGCCGACCAGCCCCGGCCCGCCACCAGGTCGTACACGCACAGGGCGGTCAGGAGCAGACTCAGGACCAGTCCGGTCCGGGCGAAGAGCCGGACGGCACGCCTGCTCTCCGCGTCCAACGGTTCCACCGGCCAGGACATGGGCTCAGCGGTTCATCGTGACGGTCGCGGGGTCGACCACCTGGCCGGCGGGCGGCTCCTCGACGTCGACCTTCTCGTTGTAGTCGGTGAAGACCATCTCACTGGGCGTCTTCCCGCCCTCGGACGTCGTCTTGAGGACGTACGGCTCACCCTCCGTCGCCACGTACAGGGTGAGCTTCTCACCGTCCGGCTGCCGTTTGTGGAGCGCGAGCGCCTCCTTGCCGTCGACGGTGGTGGTGGCGCCCCGCTCCATCCCCTGGCGCTCGGACTTGTCGCCGTCCATCGCGGCGAGGGCGGCCTGCTTGTCGCACATGCCCTGCGTACCGGCGGCCTTGCCCGGCTCGCTCTTCACCCACTTGCCCCGGAGCTGCCCGACCGCCTTGTCCGTGCCCGGCTGCCCCTGGAGGGCGCTCTTCCAGAACGTCTCGTTGCCCTTGAGGTACACCGTCTGCCCGGTCTGCCGGACCTCGGCGGTGACGCCCTGCCCAGACATCGTGCCGACGCAGTTGTCCTGCTCGTCGACCCGGAAGTCGACCTCCACGCCGGTTCCTCCCTGCCGGGCCGTGCCCGCGAGCCGGACCGACTCGGCGTCCCGCGTCGCCTCGACGGCCTTCGCCGCTATCCGGTCGGCGCTCTGCCCCTCGAAGGGCCGGTCCGGCCCGCTGTCGCCGCAGCCGGTGAGCCCGGCGACGCCCGCGCACACGAGGGCGGCCGGCACGAGGTTCGACTTCTTCCGCGTCACGACGTTCCTTCCTTCCCGATGCCTCATGCTTCGCCGACGCGTAACACGCCGGCGTTCTTCTCCTGTCGGAGTGCTTCCGCCATGTCCCGCAGCTGCCGGACGCGACGTACGGCGCTGAGGGTGAGCCAGCCCAGGAACACCGCCGAGAAGACCGCGTAGCCGACGGCCACCGGGGCTTCTGCCGTGAGGGCGACCCCCACCATGACCAGCCCGATCAGCACGTACATGCCTGCGGCCGCCCAGCGCCAGTGCCGCGAGGCGTGCAGCCGGTGCGCCACCAGCCGCTCCAGGGCCTCCCGCTCGCCCGTCTCCTCGGGCACCTCACCGCGCCGCAGTCTCTCCTCCAGCGCCACGACCGTCCGGTCGGAGCCACCGGTCACCCGCTTCTCCCGGCACCGGCGTACGTAGATGACGGCCACCCCGCCGAGGGAGATCACGGAGACCCGCAGGAGCACCTGCCACCACGGCCGCCCCGGGCTGATCAGCATGATCAGCGCGCTGGCGGCGACCAATGAGACCAGGGCCGTCGCCCACAGGTGCTCACCGAACCATGCGTTGAGACGCCTCACCCCAACTCCCCCGACCCTGAAGGGTATTGACCTCGACCCGTGTGCCCCCGAAGCGACCGGCCATGACAAGCCGGGGCCGGGGTCGTTGCCTTTCCGGTCCGGGGGTACACGGGGTGGCAGGTCCGGACGCAAAGGAGACACGATGGCCGACTCGTCGATGAGGGCCGTGGGCTGGGCCCGGTGCTTCCCCGTATCGGGCGGCATACGGGCAGGGCGGAATTGGGCCCGCGAGCACCTGGAGTCACTGGAGTGGACGCAGGACGCGCCCGAGACGGTGGACGACGTCCTGCTCACGGTCTCGGAGCTGATCACCAACGCCCATGTCCACGCGCACAGTTCCGCGCAGCTCGTACTGACCTGGGACAGCCGGTGCCTGCACGTCAGCGTCCATGACGACGGCGGTGGGGTGCCGGCTCCGCGCAGCCTCGACTCCACCTCACCGGGCGGCCGCGGTCTCGCCCTCGTCGACGCGCTGTCGGACCACTGGCACACGCACGCCCAGCAGCACGGAAAGACCATCACCGCCTGCTTCACCCCGCCGGGCGCCACCTGAAGCACGGATGCGGCCCGCCCCGGAAGGGGGCGGGCCGCATGCGGGATGAACCGGTGAATCAGTGCCGGAAGGCGTCCTTGGCGCTCTCCTTCGCCTGCCGCAGATCACCCTTGGACTGCTCGGAACGGCCTTCGGCGGCCATGCCCTCGTCGTCCGTGGCGCGCCCGATCGTCTCCTTGACCTTGCCCTTGGCCTTCTCGGTCCGGGCCTGCGCCTTCTCGTCGGCTGCCATCGGAAATCACACTCCCACGCTATCGACTACGGGATTGTCCTGTCGTGTTGCCGGAAAACACGCGGAACAAACCCGGCAAGAAAAATATGATTTCCGTCGTGTGATCTTCTTTATGCCGGGCACAAGCTGGCTCGGAGGTTGATAACCATGGTCCCGCTTCTTCTCGTTCTTCTTCTCGCTCTGATTCTTTTCGGCGCGGGTTTCGCTGCGAAGGTTCTCTGGTGGTTGGCGGCCATTGTGCTGGTCGTCTGGCTGGTCGGCTTCCTGGTCCGCCCGGCCGGTCACGGCGGCGCACGTGGCCGCTGGTACCGCTGGTAGCCCACCCGGGCGCTGACACGCCGTCATAACGGATGCCGGGTACCGCCTCGACCGAGGCGGTACCCGGCATCGACGCGTTCGGGCGCGCCGCGTACGGGACGGCTGCCGGGGCCGTGCCGGAGCACGCGCCAGGACCTACCGGACGCGTGTCGGACGGGTGCCGGGTCAGTGCCGTGTCGCCGGGACGCGGGGCGGCGCGGCGGTGGCCTCCGCCGCGTCGGCGCGCAGCCCCGCGTACCAGCGGGAGCAGGCGTCGTACGACGGCAGCAGGCCCGTCCGTTCAGCCTCGGCGAGGGTGGGAGCGGCCGCGTCCTTCTCGGAGAGCACGGGAGTCAGGCCGGCCGGCCAGTCGATGGCGAGGCCGGGGTCGAGCGGGTGGACGCCGTGCTCGCGGGCGGGGGCGTAACCGCGCGAGCAGAGGTAGACCACGGTCGCGTCGTCGGTGAGCGCCATGAACGCGTGGCCGAGCCCCTCGGCCAGGTGGACCGCCCGGTGCTCGCGGTCGTCCAGCGGCACCGCCTCCCAGGTCCGGTAGGTGGGCGAGCCGGTGCGGAGGTCGACGACCACGTCCAGGACGGCGCCGCGCACGCACGTCACGTACTTGGCCTGGCCCGGCGGCACGTCGGCGAAGTGCACGCCCCGCAGGGTCCCCCGCGCGGAGACCGAGCAGTTCGCCTGGGCGAGCCCGAACCCGTACCCCGCCGCCTCATGGAGTTCCGGTGCCCTGAACCACTCGTGGAAGCTGCCGCGGTCGTCATGGAAGACCCGCGGCTCCATGACCCAGGCACCTTCGATACTCAGCTCGCGCACGGCGACCCACCGTCCTTTCGTGTCGGCAGGCTCAACAGCGACGGACGCCCGGCGTCACCGAAGCCGCGTCCGACCGGGTGACGGCCGCAAGGGCCCCGGGCCCCGAGCCCCCGGCCCGCAGGTTTCCCGACCCGCAAGCCCTGCCGACCCGCAGGCCCTGCCGACCCGCAGGCCTGCGGACCCGGAGACCCTTCACTCCCTCGGCTCTGCCCAGATCCCGGGCCCTCGGCTCCACTCAGGCCCTCGGCTCCACTCGGGCCCGCCGGCCGTCAGGCTTTCAGCGCCGCGACCGCCGACGCCGCCAGGTCGTCGAGGTACCCCTCGGGGAACGGCGTGCGGACCACCACCAGGCGCCAGTAGAGCGGCCCGATGACGAGGTCCAGGGCGCGGTCGGGGTCGGCGCCCTCGGGCAGTTCGCCGCGCGCGACGGCGTCGCGGACGACGAGCGCGGCCACGCCCTGCTGGCCGTCCAGCAGGGCCGCCTTGATCGCGTCGGCGATCTCGGGGTGGCGGGCCGCCTCCACGAGCAGGTCCGGGATGACCTGCGAGGCGACCGGGTGGCGCAGCGCGTGCGCGGCCACCTCCAGCAGGGCGCGGACGTCCCCGTGGAGCGAGCCGGTGGCGGGGGCGGGGAGGCCCTGGGCGGCGAAGGCGGTCAGCAGGTCGAGGACGAGCGACAGCTTGGACTTCCAGCGCCGGTAGACGGCGGTCTTGCCGACGCCCGCCCGCCGGGCGATGCCCTCGATGGACATACGGGCGAAGCCGACCGCCGCCAGCTCCTCGAAGACGGCGGCCCGGATGGCTTCGGTGACGTCCTCCCGGAGTACGGCGGCTCCGGCGGGCTGCCGACGGGGCGGCGGTGTGCTCATGCCCGGATCATAGCGCCACCCCCACGTGACGACGGGACGGTTGCGTTCCGTCGCACTCCCGCCCTACCCTCCCCGTAGCGACGAAACGGTCCCGTTCCATCGCTGCCCGCCCCCACACACCGAGCCCACCGCCGAGGGAGACCGCCTGGTGAGTACGGAGACACTCGCACCCCCGCCGGTGCACCACCACGAGGACGACCTCCGCGCGCTCGCCCTCCGGCACGGGCTCTCCGTCAGCGGGGCACGGCCCTCCCTGCCCGAGTACACCCGCCAACTGTGGTCGAGGCGCCACTTCATCACCGCCTTCGCGACCGCCCGCCTCACCGCCCAGTACAGCCAGGCACGGCTCGGCCAGGTGTGGCAGGTGATGACCCCGCTGCTCAACGCGGCGGTCTACTACCTCATCTTCGGTGTCCTGATGAACACCAGGGCCGGCGTCCCCGACTTCGTCCCGTTCCTCGTCACAGGCGTGTTCATCTGGACCTTCACCTCCAGCTCGATCACCGCGGGGACGCGCGCGATCAGCGGCAACCTCGGTCTCGTACGGGCCCTGCACTTCCCGCGCGCGAGCCTTCCGATCTCGCTCGCGCTCCAGCAGCTCCAGCAGCTGGTGTTCTCGCTGGGCGCGCTGGTGCTCATCCTGTTCTGCTTCCGCGTCACGCCCGGGCGGTCCTGGCTGCTGGCCGTCCCGGCCCTGTTCCTGCAGTTCCTGTTCAACACGGGCGTGACACTGGCGCTGGCGCGGCTCGCGGCCCGTACGCCGGACATCGCGCAGCTGATGCCGTTCCTGCTGCGCACCTGGATGTACGTGTCCGGTGTGATGTGGAGCGTCGAGCACGTCCTGGCGAGCAACCACCTGCCGCACGCGGTGCTGCTGGCGCTGGAGTGCAACCCGGCGGCCGTCTACATCGACCTGACGCGCTACGCGCTCATCGACAGCTTCACCTCCGCCCAGCTGCCGCCGCACGTGTGGGCCGTGGCGACCGGCTGGGCGCTGGTCGCCGCCGTGGGCGGGTTCATCTGGTTCTGGCAGGCAGAGGAGACGTACGGCCGTGGCTGACGCGCAGACCGAACAGCGGGTACCGACCGTCGTCGCCGACGGTGTGCACATCACCTACACCGTCCGGGGCGCCGGCCGGGCGGGCAGGGGCGGCGCGACGGCCGCGCTCGGCCGGATCCTCTCCCGTACGCGCACGGCGCCGGGCACCCGGACGGTGCACGCCGTCAAGGGCGTCAGCTTCGCCGCGTACAAGGGCGAGGCGATCGGGCTGATCGGCTCCAACGGCTCGGGCAAGTCCACCCTCCTCAAGGCCATCGCCGGCCTGCTGCCCACCAGCGAGGGGCGGATCTACACCCACGGCCAGCCGTCCCTCCTGGGGGTGAACGCGGCCCTGATGGGTGACCTGACCGGGGAGCGCAACGTCATCCTCGGCGGCCTCGCGATGGGCATGTCGCGCGAGCGGATCAAGGAGCGCTACCAGGAGATCGTCGACTTCTCGGGCATCAACGAGAAGGGCGACTTCATCTCGCTGCCGATGCGCACGTACTCCTCGGGCATGGGCGCCCGGCTGCGGTTCTCCATCGCCGCCGCCAAGTCCCACGACGTGCTGCTCGTCGACGAGGCGCTGGCCACCGGCGACGCGCGGTTCCAGCGCCGCAGCCAGGAGCGCATCAGCGAGCTGCGCGAGGCGGCCGGGACGGTGTTCCTCGTGAGCCACAGCAACTCCACGATCCGCCGGACGTGCGACCGGGCGATCTGGCTGGAGGCCGGACGGCTGCTGAAGGACGGCCCGGCGGGGGAGGTCGTTGACGCATACGAGGCACACACCAGGAAGAAATAGGGCGTAGCGGGCTAAAGTGCCCAGCGATGACCATCTCCAGGATCAGCGCACGCCGCACGCCCATCTTCACGGACCGGTCCTCCGCTCTGCCGCTGGCCGCCGTGTGGGCCTTCACGCGCGCCGGGATGCTCCTGCTCCTGTGGCGGGACACCCTCGGCATCGGCGGGATCGGCCGCGAGGTCTACCTGCTGTACCGGCACTGGTACCAGCAGCTCTCGCAGGGCACGTTCCCGCCCGACGACGTCACCTGGCAGTACCCGCCCGGCGCCGGACTGGTGTTCCTGGCCCCGGGCCACGTGCCGGAGCTGACGTACTACCAGGCGTTCGTCGCCCTCACGCTGTGCGCCGACGCCGTGGTCGCCTTCGCGCTCGCACGGGCCGGGACCGGCGGGGCCTGGTTGTGGGTGGGCGGTCTGCCGCTGCTCCTGCACCTGCCCCTGGCGCGGTACGACGTCCAGGTCACCGCCGTCGCGGTCCTCGGCCTGCTGGCGCTCCGGGGCGGGCACGCCCGGCTGGGCGGCGCACTGGCCGGGCTGGGCGCCATGATCAAGGTGTGGCCGCTGCTCACCCTGCTCGGCACGCCCCGGGGGCACCTCACGCGCCGGGCGTGGACCTCGGCGCTGGTGGCCGCGGGCGTGCTGTTCACGGTCCTCGCGCTGGGGTTCTCGCACACCCTGGACTTCGCGCGCCAGCAGGGCAGCCGGGGCGTGCAGATCGAGTCGGTCGGCGGCACCGCCCTGTCGCTGGCGCGGCTGGCCGGGTGGTGGCCCGGTGAGGTCCGCTACCGGTACGGGGCCTTCGAGCTGGCAGGCCCGTACGCCTCCAGCGTGGCCCACTTCGCGCTGCTGCTGACCGCGCTGGCCTTCTGCTGGCTGCTGCTGTGGCGGGTGCGGTCCTGGCAGTGGAGTGCGGCGACCCCGGTGGACGCCGCGTTCACCGCGGTGCTGCTGTTCACCGTGACCAGTCGGGTGATCAGCCCCCAGTACATGGTGTGGCTGCTGGGACTCGGCGCCGTCTGCCTGACCTGCCGGGACACCGGCCAGCGGACGGTCGCGCTGCTGATGCTGCCCGCGGCGGCGCTCAGTGCGCTGGCGTACCCCGTCCTGTACGACGACGTCATCACCGTGACGCCGCTCGGGTTCCTGGTGGTGGCCCTGCGCAACGCGCTGCTGGTGGCCGCCGCGCTGCTGTCGTGCCGGCGGCTGTGGGCGGAGACCGTGCCGGGACCGCCGTCGCTCAAGGGGCTGTGACACACGCCTGTGCGCGCGGAAGGGGCGCCCCGCCGGAGACCGGCGGGGCGCCCCCCTTCGCGTTCGGCGTCAGCCGTGCGTCGTCAGCCGCACCTGGTCAGCCGCACGTGGTCAGCTGTGCGTCCGCAGCAGGGTCCGCATCGTCCGCATCGCGACCGACAGGTTCGCCAGGTCGAACGCGTCCGAACCCTGGATCTCCTCCAGCGTCGTACGCGCCCGGCCGAGGATCGCGGCGTTCCTCCGCTCCCAGGCCTCGAACCGCTCCTCGGGCGACGAGGTGCCGTCCCCGGCCGACAGCACGTCGGCGGTGAGCGCAGCGTGCGCGGCGTACAGGTCCTCGCGGATGGAGGCACGGGCCATCGACTGCCAGCGGTCGGCGCGCGGGAGCTCGATGATGCGGTCCATCAGCTGGGTGATGGAGAGCCGGTCCGCCAGGTCGTAGTAGACCTCGGCGACCGCCATCGGGTCCTTGCCCGTCCGGTCCGCGATCGCGACGATGTCGAGCGTGGGGAACGCGGACGAGAAGCCCGCCACCCGCAGCGCCAGCTCCTCCGGGACGTTCGCCGCGGTGAGCTCGGCGACGATCGACTCGTACCACTCCAGGTCGGCACCGCGCAGCATCTGCGGCAGCTTCGCCCAGACCTGCTCCACCCGCTCCGCGAAGAACTCGACGGTCTCGGCGAGCTGGACCGGCTGCGGCCGGTTGCCCAGCAGCCAGCGCGTACCGCGCTCGACCAGGCGCCGCGAGTGCAGCCGGATACGGGTCTGGACCTCGGCCGGGACCCGGTTGTCGAGAGCCTCGACGGCGTCCCACACCTCGCTCAGCCCGAAGATCGCGCGGGCGGCGGTCTGCGCCCGGACGATCTCCTCGATCGACGCGCCGGTCTCCTCCCGCAGCCGGTGCAGGAAGGTGGAGCCACCGGCGTTGACCGTGTCGTTGACCAGCACCGTCGTGATGATCTCGCGGCGCAGCGCGTGGGCGTCGATCTGCTCGGCGAACTCCTCGCGCAGCTTCGTCGGGAAGTAGGCGTGCAGCAGCGCGCGCAGGTACGGGTCGTCCGGCAGGTCCGTGTGGATCAGCTCGTCCGCCACCGTGATCTTGGTGTACGCGAGGAGGACGGCCAGCTCGGGCTGGCTGAGCCCCTTGCCCGTGTTGAGCAGCTCGCGGATCTGGCGGTCGGTGGGCAGGAACTCCAGCGCCCGGTCCAGCCGGCCCTCGCGGCCCAGGCGGCGCATGAAGCGCTGGTGGGCGTGGAGGAGCGACGGTGACTGCTTGACGGCGTTGGCCAGCGCCACGTTCTGCGCGTAGTTGTTGCGCAGCACCAACGAGCCGACCTCGTCGGTCATCTCGGCGAGGATCTTGTTGCGCTGCTTGACCGTCATGTCACCGTCGGCGATCAGACCGTTGAGCAGGATCTTGATGTTCACCTCGTGGTCGGAGGTGTCCACACCCGCGCTGTTGTCGATGGCGTCGGTGTTGACCCTGCCTCCCTCGCCCTCGGGGCCGCCCCGCTGGGCGAACTCGATCCGGCCGAGCTGGGTCAGGCCCAGGTTGCCGCCCTCGCCGACGACCTTCACCCGCAGGTCCTCGCCGTTGACGCGGATGGCGTCGTTGGCCTTGTCGCCGACGTCGCCGTGCGATTCGGTGACGGCCTTGACGTACGTCCCGATGCCGCCGTTCCACAGCAGGTCCACCGGCGCCTTGAGGATGGCCTGCATCAGCTCGGCGGGGGTCAGCTTGGTGACCGTCCCCTCGATGCCGAGGGCCGCGCGCATGTGCGCGTTGACCGGGATCGACTTGGCCGTACGCGGGTGGATGCCGCCGCCCTGGGACAGCAGCGTCTTGTCGTAGTCGGCCCAGGAGCTGCGCGGCAGCTCGAACAGGCGGCGCCGCTCGGCGTACGAGGCGGCCGCGTCCGGGTTCGGGTCGATGAAGATGTGCCGGTGGTCGAAGGCCGCGACCAGCCGGATGTGCTCGCTCAGCAGCATGCCGTTGCCGAACACGTCACCCGACATGTCGCCGACGCCGACGACGGTGAAGTCCTGCGTCTGCGTGTCGTGGCCCAGCTCGCGGAAGTGCCGCTTGACCGACTCCCAGGCGCCGCGGGCGGTGATGCCCATGCCCTTGTGGTCGTAGCCGGCCGAGCCACCGGACGCGAACGCGTCGCCCAGCCAGAAGCCGTACGCGACCGCGACCTCGTTGGCGATGTCGGAGAACGTCGCCGTGCCCTTGTCGGCTGCGACGACGAGGTACGTGTCGTCCTCGTCGTGCCGGACGACGTCGGCCGGCGGGACGACCTCCCCCGCCACCATGTTGTCGGTGATGTCGAGCAGCGCCGAGATGAACGTCCGGTAGCTGGCGATGCCCTCCGCCATCCAGGCGTCGCGGTCGGCGGCCGGGTCGGGGAGCTGCTTGGCGACGAACCCGCCCTTGGCGCCGACCGGCACGATGACGGTGTTCTTCACCATCTGCGCCTTGACCAGGCCGAGGATCTCGGTACGGAAGTCCTCACGCCGGTCGGACCAGCGCAGACCGCCTCGCGCGACCTTGCCGAAGCGCAGGTGGACGCCCTCGACGCGCGGCGAGTACACCCAGATCTCGAACGCCGGGCGCGGCGCCGGCAGGTCCGGGATGGCCTGCGGGTCGAACTTCATCGACACGTAGTCGTGCGGCGTACCGTCCTCCTTCTTCTGGAAGAAGTTGGTGCGCAGCGTGGCCTTGATGACGGTGAGGAAGGACCGCAGGATCCGGTCCTCGTCGAGCGAGGCGACCTGGTCCAGCGCGCCGTCCAGCTCCTCCAGCAACCCGTCGGTCAGCTCGGTGCCCGCCCGCTGCCGCTCCGGCGACATCCGCGCCTCGAAGAGCGAGACCAGCAGGCGGGTGGTGTGGACGTTGTGGCGGAGGGTGTCCTCCATGTAGTCCTGGCTGAAGGTGGAACCGGCCTGGCGCAGGTACTTGGCGTACGCCCGCAGCACCATCGCCTGCCGCCAGCCCAGGCCCGCGCTCAGCACCAGCGCGTTGAACCCGTCGTTCTCGGCCTGGCCGGTCCAGGTCGCGGCGAACGCCGCCTGGAACCGCTCACGGGCGTCGTCGGCGAGGTAGTCGCCGCCGGCGCCGTGCGGCATGCGCATGCCGAAGTCGTAGATCCACGCCTGGGCGCGGTCGGCGCAGCGCAGCTCGTAGGGGCGCTCGTCGACGACCTCGACGCCGAGCCGGTTGAGGACCGGCAGGACGGCGGAGAGGGAGATCTGGGCACCGGTCTTGTAGATCTTGAACCGGCGCTCGCCGGGGCCCGCCCCGACGGGCTCGTACAGCGAGAGCGCGAACTCCTTCTCGCCCCGGACCAGTTCCTCCAGGTGGGCGAGGTCGGCCACGGCGGCGCGCGGAGTGTGGTCGGCCTTGTACCCCTCGGGGAAGGAGTTGCCGTACGTGCGCAGCAGCTCGGCGGCGCGCTCCTCGCCCATCTCGGCGTTGAGCGCCTCGGCGAAGCCGTCCTCCCAGGAGCGGGCGGCCTCGACGAGGCGGGCCTCGATGCGCTCGGAGTCGGCGTCGGTGAGCGGGGTCAGCTCGGTGCCCTGCGGCACGCGGACCACGAAGTGGAGCCGGGAGAGGATCGACTCGGTGTTCCAGGCGGTGAAGTCGACGCTGGTGCCGCCGAGCTCCTCCTTCAGGATGTCGATGATCCGCAGCCGCACGGTGGTGTTGAAGCGGTCCCGCGGCAGGTAGACGAGCGCCGAGTAGTAGCGCCCGTACTCGTCCTGGCGGAGGTAGAGCCGCAGCTTGCGGCGCTCCTGGAGGTACAGCACGCTCGTGGCGATCGACTCGAGCTGGTCGACCGGCGTCTGGAACAGCTCGTCGCGCGGGTAGGTCTCCAGGATCTGGAGCAGGTCGCGGCCGTCGTGGCTGTTGGGCGAGAAGCCGGCCTTCTCCAGGACCTCGGCGACCTTGCGGCGGATCACCGGCACACGGCGTACGGACTCGGTGTAGGCGGCCGACGAGAACAGGCCGAGGAAGCGGCGCTCGCCGACGACGTTGCCGTCCTTGTCGAACTTCTTCACCCCGACGTAGTCGAGGTAGGAGGGCCGGTGCACGGTGGAGCGGCTGTTGGCCTTGGTGAGGATGAGCAGCTTGTGCTCGCGGGCCTTGGCGCGTGCGTCGCGCGGCAGACGGTTGAACGAGGGCGAGACGGGGTGCGCCTCGTCGTCGCTGTGGTGCGGGTCGGAGCGGAGGACGCCCAGGCCGGTGCCGGGTACGGCGGCCAGCGCGTCGTCGCCGGTCAGCTCGTACTCGCGGTAGCCGAGGAAGGTGAAGTGGTCGTTGGCCAGCCAGCGCAGCAGCTCGCGGGCCTCCTCGACCTCGGAGTCGCGCAGGTCGTCGGCGATCGGCTCGCCGGGGAGGTCGTCGGCGATCCGCAGCGCGGCGTCGCGCATCTTCTCCCAGTCCTCGACCGTCTCGCGGACGTCGGACAGGACGCGCAGCAGGTCGGCGGTGATCTGCTTGAGGTCGGCGCGGTCGGTCTCACGGTCGATCTCGACGTGGATCCAGGACTCGACGAGGGCGTCGTGCGAGGCCTTCCCGTCGCCGCCGTCGGGCAGCACCTCGATGAGCTTGCCAGTCACGTCACGGCGGACGACGACCTGCGGGTGGATGACGACGTGGATGCCGCGGCCCTGCCGGGACAGCTCGTTGGTCACCGAGTCCACCAGGAACGGCATGTCGTCGGTGACGACCTCGACGACGGAGTGGCTGCAGGTCCAGCCGTTCTCCTCGACGGTGGGCGTGTGCACGCGGACGCTGGCGGTGCCCTGGGGGCGGCTCTCGGCCAGCCGGAAGTGGGAAAGGGCCGCGCCGAAGACGTCGACCGGGTCGCGGTCGGTGAGGTCCTCGGGGGCGGTGTGCAGGTAGTAGCGCTGGAGGTACTCGAGGACGATGTCCTGGTCCGGACGTTCCGCGTCCTCGGCCCCAGTCTGGAGTTGCCCCCCGACCGGGCTGTTCTCAGCTACCCGGGCGGCCCGCTCGAGCAGCTCGGCCTTGGCTTCGTCCAGCTTGGTCTGCATGTCCTCTGGCTCCTGTCGCGCGCCGTTGCGTGACGTAGGTGAAAGAAGTGACACAACGCCACGACGCGGGGTATCCGGTCTGAGGCGACGTTATGCCGCGATGAGAGATGTCCGGGCCGTTATTGGCCAATTTTGGCGACCTGGCCGGATGGGATGGGTCAGCGATCGTCCGGGCACGGTGGCACTCCGGACGCCGGCCGGGGGCTCCGCTGCCCCCATGGCGTATCGCGCTGATCACGGGTCCTAGGCTATCGCTCCTGCCCCCCGGCCCGTCATGAGCCGTATGTGTACAAAACCCGGCCCTGAAGTTTGACACTCTGGACAGCGACACGTCTCCTGATGGCAAACACCTCGCACCTCCCCCTCCCAGCAGAGGCAGGCAGTGATGACCGTGAAGATCCTTATCGTCACCGGCGACGCGGCGGAATCCCTCGAGGTCCTGTACCCGTACCAGCGGCTGCGCGAGGAGGGGTACGAGGTCCACATCGCCGCCCCCGCCCGTAAGCAGCTGCGCTTCGTCGTCCACGATTTCGAGCCGGGCTTCGACACGTACACCGAGAAGCCCGGATACACCTGGCCCGCGGACCTGGCGTTCTCCGAGGTCGAACCGAGCCAGTACGCCGCCGTGGTGATCCCGGGCGGACGCGCTCCCGAGTACCTCCGCAACGACGCCGAGCTCCGCAAGATCCTGAAGTCCTTCTTCGACGCCGACAAGCCGGTCGCCCAGATCTGCCACGGCCCTCTGCTGACGGCCGCGGTCGGCGGCCTGGACGGCCGCCACGTCACCGCCTACCCGGCCCTGGAGCTCGACATGCAGGCAGCGGGCGCCGCCTTCCAGGACACCGAAACGGTCGTCGACGGCTCCCTGGTCTCGTCCCGGGCCTGGCCCGACCACCCCGCCTGGATGCGCGAGTTCCTCCGGGTCCTGCGCGCCGAGTCCCCCGCCGGCTGACCCGGCCCGCGCCCCGCCCAACCGCCCGTCGGACGCCCCGGCACCGAACCGGACCCGCCCACGACGCCCACCGCACATGGAAAACCCCTCCCCACGGGCACCCCCACACCGCACCGCGCCGCACCAGACCGCCCCGCACCGCGCCACACCGCACGCCAGACCCCACCGGGCGACGAGCCGCACTCCCGCCCGGCGAGGGTTACGCGGCCAGTTCCTCCGCCACGGCCACCGCCTCCCGCAGCGAGTCCACGACCGGCACCCCGACCACTTCCAGGCTGGCCCGGCTGTGCGAGCCACCGGTGTACAGCACCGCCTTCGCCCCCACGTGCGCCGCCGCCACCGCGTCGTCCGCCGCGTCCCCGATCACCACGATCCGCTCCGGCGGCACCCCCTCCAGCGCCACCAGGTGCCGCACCATGTGCTCCGCCTTGCCCGTGGTGGAGGCACCCGTCCGCCCGTCCACCCGCAGGAACCGCCCCTCGATGCCGTGCCGCCGCACGATCGGCACCAGCAGCTCGTGCGGGGCCAGCGACAGCAGCGACTGCGTCAGCCCGTCGGCCTGCCGCGACGCCAGCAGCTCGGCGGCGCCCTCCGCCAGCCCGCACACCTCGGCCCGCAGCCAGTAGTGGCGGTGGAAGGCCTCGTCCATCACGAGCCACTCCGCCTCGGTCGGCAGCCGCCCCATCAATTGCTCGTAGAAGAGCGGTACCGGCACGCGGTACAGCTCCCGGTACCGCGCGAGCGTGATCGGCTCCAGGCCTATCTCCTCGAACGCGGCGTTCGTCGCCCCGATGACCGCGTCGATGTCGTCGAGCAGTGTGCCGTTCCAGTCCCACACCAGGTGTGTGCCGCGCTTCCCCATGCCCAAAAAGGTACCGGCAGGGTCCGACAACGAGCCCCCGTCGTCCACAGCCCGACGATCAGCCGATCAACCCGGGAATCTCCTGCACCCCGAACCACAGCAGTTCGTGGTCCTCCGCCCCGTCCACCACGAACTGCGCGTCGCCGTCCCCGTGATCCGCCGCGCCCAGCGCCTCCGCCGCGGCGGACACGTCGGCCTCGGCGTCGTCCGCGTCCGCGTCCGCGTGCACCGCCGCCGCCTTCGCCAGCGGCACCGCCCGCGCGATCCGCACCTCGCCCACCGACGAGGGCTCCAGGGCACCGTCGGGATCGGCGACCGCCGCCCCGTCGGGTACGTCGACGGCGACGACGACCCGCCGCCGTGCCGCGGACGGATCGGCGGCCAGCATCCGCAGCGACGCGGCCGCCGCCCGGTTGAGCGCCGCGTACTCCAGTTCCTCGATGTCGTCCGACACGTACCACTCGCGCAGACCCGGTGTCACGGCGTACGCGGTCAGCGGGCCGGGGCCCAGCTCGCCCGCCTCGTGCGCCTGTGCGAGACCGGGGAGGGTCAGGGGGACGTAGACGCGCATGGCAGGCCGCTTTCGTAGTCGGGAGACGTCCCCAGAATACGTGCGGAGTCCCCCTTCGGGGCCGGCGGTCGTCGGACCGCCCTGTCCACCCGGCGCCCCGTGTCACCCTGCCCGGCGCCCGGCCCGGGCCGCCACCGTCACCCTGATAGGTGATCCGCCCCTGGATCCGGCACCCGCCCGGGAGCCGATTGCGGGGCGGCTCCCTGCCCCCGTAGAAGATCACCAATGCAAGTTACCGCCCGGTAGACACCGGGCCCTACGGAACGGGGGCGATCATCATGAGCACCACCGCAACCAGGGCGACGTCCGGCCCGGCCCGCCGCCGGGACCAACGCGGCCCCGGCACGGTCCGGCCCGGTTCACCCCGCCCCGCGGCCGGCCCCACCCGCACCACCCCGGCCCGCACCACGACCGCGGCGCCCGCCCGGGGGCCGCTCCCGCCCCACGTCCTCTTCGCCGAGCGACTGCTCGCCGTCCTCAGCGGTGCGCGCCCCGTCCACTGGATGCTCGGCCAGACCGTCGGCGAGGCGTACGACCAGCTGATCCGGCTCGCGCCCACCACTCCCCTGCGCGCCCGAGGCGCGCGCCCCGTCGTCCGCCGCTGCGGCGGCTTCCCGCTGCGCCCGGGCGTGGTCGAGGCGTTCGCGAGCATCGCGGCGGGCGAGCAGGTCCGCGCGATGGCGTTCCGCCTGGAGCAGGGCACCGACGGCAAGTGGCGCTGCGCCGCCGTGGAACTCGGCGGCGAGCGCCACTGACCGACGACGACGGGGCCGGGCACGCGACTCCCGTCACGCGCCCGGCCCCGGCACCACCCTCACTGCCGCGGAGGGTTACTTCTTGCGGCGACGCCCGCCCTTCTGGGCCTTGCGGCGCTCCGCGCGCGTCATTCCGTCCGCCTCGGACCGGGACGAGCCGTCGCCGTTCTCGAAGTCGCCCTCGATGACACCGCCCTCGCCGTCCACGGTCGGTGCGGAGAAGTGCAACCGGTCCGGCCGCTGCGGCGCGTCCAGGCCCTTGGCCCGGATCTCCGGACGCCCGGCACCCGCCTGCGCCGGAACGGCGTCCTCCTTGGTCAGGGACGTCCTGGCGGCACCGTCCCGCACCGGGACCTCCTCGACCTGCTGCTCGACCTGGACCTCCAGGTTGAACAGGTAGCCGACGGACTCCTCCTTGATGCCCTCCATCATGGCGGTGAACATGTCGAAGCCCTCGCGCTGGTACTCGACCAACGGGTCCTTCTGCGCCATGGCGCGCAGGCCGATGCCCTCCTGGAGGTAGTCCATCTCATAGAGGTGCTCACGCCACTTGCGGTCCAGCACGGAGAGCACCACGCGCCGCTCCAGCTCACGCATGATGTCGGAGCCGAGCTGCTCCTCGCGCGCGTTGTACTGCTCGTGGATGTCGTCCTTGACGGACTCCGCGATGAACTCCGCGGTGATGCCGGCCCGGTCGCCGGCCGCCTCCTCGAGCTCCTCGATGGTGACCTTGCACGGGTAGAGCTGCTTGAAGGCACCCCACAGCCGCTCCAGGTCCCACTCCTCGGCGAAGCCCTCGACGGTCTCCGCCTCGATGTAGGCGTCGATCGTGTCGTCCATGAAGTGGCGGATCTGCTCGTGCAGGTCCTCGCCCTCCAGGACGCGGCGGCGCTCGCCGTAGATGACCTCACGCTGCCGGTTGAGCACCTCGTCGTACTTCAGGACGTTCTTGCGCGTCTCGAAGTTCTGCTGCTCGACCTGCGACTGCGCGGACGCGATCGCCCGCGTGACCATCTTGTTCTCGATCGGTACGTCGTCGGGGACGTTGGCCATCGCCATGACGCGCTCGACCATCTGGGCCTTGAACAGCCGCATCAGGTCGTCGCCGAGCGAGAGGTAGAAGCGGGACTCACCGGGGTCGCCCTGACGGCCGGAACGGCCGCGCAGCTGGTTGTCGATACGCCGCGACTCGTGCCGCTCCGTACCCAGGACGTACAGTCCGCCGAGCTCCTTGACCTCCTCGGACTCGGCCTTCACGGCGAGTTCGGCCTTCTCCAGGGCGGCGGGCAGCGCGGCCACCCACTCCTCCTGGTGCTCGACCGGGTCGAGGCCGCGCTGGCGCAGCTCGGCCTCGGCGAGGTCGTCCGGGTTGCCACCGAGCTTGATGTCGGTACCGCGGCCGGCCATGTTGGTGGCGACGGTGACGGCGCCCTTGCGGCCGGCCTGGGCGACGATCGACGCCTCGCGGTCGTGCTGCTTGGCGTTGAGCACCTCGTGCTGGATGCCGCGCTTGGACAGCTGCTGGGACAGGTACTCGGACTTCTCGACCGACGTCGTACCGACGAGGATCGGCTGGCCCTTCTTGTGCTTCTCCTCGATGTCGTCGACGACCGCGGCGAACTTGGCGACCTCGGTGCGGTAGATCAGGTCCGACTGGTCCTTGCGGACCATCGGCCGGTTCGTCGGGATCGGGACGACGCCCAGCTTGTAGATCTGGTGGAACTCGGCGGCCTCGGTCATGGCCGTACCGGTCATGCCGGACAGCTTGTCGTAGAGGCGGAAGAAGTTCTGCAGGGTGATCGTGGCGAGGGTCTGGTTCTCGTCCTTGATGTCCACCCCTTCCTTCGCCTCGATCGCCTGGTGCATGCCCTCGTTGTAGCGGCGGCCGGCGAGGATACGGCCGGTGTGCTCGTCGACGATCATGACTTCGCCGTCGATGACGACGTAGTCCTTGTCGTTCTTGAACAGTTCCTTGGCCTTGATGGCGTTGTTCAGGTACCCGACGAGGGGGGTGTTCACCGACTCGTAGAGGTTGTCGATGCCCAGCCAGTCCTCGACCTTGGCGACGCCGGACTCGTGGATGGCGACGGTGCGCTTCTTCTCGTCGACCTCGTAGTCGCCGGTCTCCTCGATGCCCTTGAGGGGGTTTCCGGGCTCGCCCCTCTTGAGGCGGGTGACCAGCTTGGCGAAGTCGCCGTACCACTTGGTGGCCTGGTCCGCCGGGCCGGAGATGATCAGCGGCGTCCGGGCCTCGTCGACCAGGATGGAGTCGACCTCGTCGACACAGGCGAAGTTGTGGCCGCGCTGGACGAGCTCGTCCTTGGACCACGCCATGTTGTCGCGCAGGTAGTCGAAGCCGAACTCGTTGTTCGTGCCGTACGTGATGTCGCGGTTGTACATGTCGCGGCGCTGCGCCGGCGACATGTTCGCCAGGATGCAGCCGACCGTCAGGCCGAGGAACTGGTGGACCCGGCCCATCATCTCGGAGTCGCGCTCGGCCAGGTAGTCGTTGACCGTGATCAGGTGCACGCCCTTGCCGGACAGCGCGTTCAGGTACGCCGGCAGCGTGCCGACGAGGGTCTTGCCCTCACCGGTCTTCATCTCGGCGACGTAACCGAGGTGCAGCGCGGCGCCACCCATCAGCTGTACGTCGTAGTGGCGCTGGCCGAGCACCCGCTTGGCGGCCTCGCGGACCGTCGCGAACGCTTCGGGCATCAGGTCGTCGAGGCTCTCACCATCGGCGTACCGCTGCTTGTACTCCTCGGTGAGCGCCCGCAACTCGGCGTCGGAGAGGTTGACGAAGTCCTCTTCGATGGAGTTGACCTGGTCCGCGATGCGGTGCAGTTTGCGCAGGATCTTGCCTTCGCCTGCACGCATGAGCTTGTTGAAGACGGACACTGAGGTTGGTCTCCTTGCCGGTCGGGCCTGGCACTAGGTCTTGTCATGGACACTGGCACGGGCACGGCAGGTGGGCCCCACCGCAACGGCCATCGTAAGCGAGGACGCCGCCGGGCCGGGAGGTCCGCGCTCACCTGGACCGACTGCCGCGCCGACATGCCGCCCGCAAGGACAACGCGCGGGGCGTGCCGAAGGTGCCGCTCAACCCGAAAAGTGTTCGCCCCGTCCCTTCCCCTCGTACCAGAATCCCGCCATGGAGCCCGTCGCCCTCACCACCGAACGCCTGCGCCTGGCCGCCTTCACGCCCGCCGGCGCCGGAGAGGTGCTCGCCGCCTGCCAGGATCCCGAGATCCAGCGCTGGATCGCCGTCCCCTCCCCCTACGAGCGGCGGCACGCGGCCGACTTCGCCGGCCGCCGTGTTCCTGACGGCTGGCGCGACGACACCGAGTACACGTTCGCCGTACGCCCCCGGGAAGGCGGCCCGCTCCTGGCCTCCACGAGCCTCCACCACCCGCGCTCGGGCGCCTGGGAGATCGGCTTCTACACCGTGCGGGAGCACCGGGGCCACGGATACGCCACGGAGGCCGTGCTCGCCCTGGCCCGCTGGGCCTTCACCGAGCTCGGCTGCCTCCGCCTGGAGTGGCGCGCCCAGGTCGGCAACCGGGGCTCCCGGGCGGTCGCCGAGAAGGCCGGCTTCACGGTCGAGGGCACCCTGCGCGCGGCCATGGAGCACCGGGGAACGGTTCGCGACTGCTGGATCGGCGCCCTGCTGCCCTGTGACCTCGGTCTGCCTTCCCGGCTGCCCTACCTCCCGGCCCGGCCGGACCCGGCCTGACTGTCAGTGCCGCGGTCTATCGTGCCGAGCATGACGACCGTGCGGACCATGACGCCCCTGCCTCCTGCCACCGCCGACCTCTCCGCCGACGAGGCCCGTCGTATCGCTCTGCGTGCCCAGGGCTTCCTCGGCGCGCCGGACCGCCGCGCGGGGGTGCGTGGTGTCCTGCGCCGGCTCGGCGCCGTCCAGCTGGACACGATCTCGGTGCTCGCCCGCTCCCACGAGCTGGTGCCGTACGCCCGGTTGGGCGCCGTCGGCCGTACGACCGTGGAGGCCGCGTACTGGTCGGCCCGATCCGCCGGCCCGGCGGCGGGGCCCCACGCCTTCGAGTACTGGTCGCACGCGGCGTGCATCCTGCCGATCGAGGAGTGGCCGCACTTCGCCTTCCGCCGCCGCGCCTACCGCTCCCGCCCGCAGTGGGGCCACGAACTGCCGGACGGGGCGTATGACACCGTGCTCGAGCAGCTCCGTGCCGAGGGCCCGCTGACGGCCACGGAACTGGGCGGCGCCAAGAACGGCGGCGAGTGGTGGGACTGGTCCGAGTCGAAGGTCGCCGTCGAGCGGGCGCTGATGCACGGCGAGGTGGTGTGCACCGAGCGGCGCGGCTGGAAGCGGGTGTACGACCTCGCCGAGCGCGCCGTCCCGGATCACCTGCTCCACGACGAGCTGGACGACGCGGAGTGCCTGCGGAGGCTGGTCCGGCTGGCGGGGCAGGCGCTGGGGGTCGGCACGCGTGCGGACATCGCCGACTACCACCGGCTCAAGGGCGAGCAGTTCGACGCCGTGGTCGCCGACTCGGGGCTGGTGCCGGTGCGGGTGGAGGGCTGGGACAAGCCGGCCTGGGCGGATCCGGAGGCCCTGGCGAGCGTGCCGCGCGGCCGCCACCGCACGACGCTGCTGTCGCCGTTCGACTCACTGATCTGGGAGCGCGCGCGGACCGAGCGGATCTTCGGCTTCACACACCGCCTGGAGGCGTACGTCCCCAAGCAGAAGCGGATACACGGCTATTTCGCCATGCCGCTGCTGGCGGGCGGGAAGCTGATGGGGCGGGTGGATCCGGCCCGGGAGGGGAAGACCCTGGTGGCCAGGCAGGTGTCGCTGGCCTCACCGAAGGCCGTCGCCCCCATGGCGCAGGCGCTGCGCGAGGCCGCCGAGTGGGTGGGCTGCGACTCCGTACGGGTCGAGCGCGTCGACCGTCCGGAGCTCGGGCCCGTGCTGTCGTCCGCCCTGGCCCGTCTCACCTGAGCCTCACCTGATCTCGAGGATCTTCTCCCGCATCGCGTAGACCACCGCTTCCATCCTGGAGTGCAGCTGGAGCTTCTCCAGGATGTTGCGGACGTGGTTCTTCACCGTGTTCTCGGAGATGAAGAGCTCCTTGGCGATGTCCCGGTTGTTCATGCCCGTGGCGACCAGCTTCAGGACCTCCAGCTCCCGGTCGGTCAGCCGGGGCGCCGGGACGAGGCGGCGCTCGTCGGTGCGCTGGATCATCGACTTGAACTCGGTGAGCAGCTTCGACGCCATGGACGGGCTGATCTGCGACTGTCCGTCGGCGACCGCCCGGATGGCGGTGGACACCTCGTCGGTGGAGATCTCCTTGAGGAGGTAGCCGGTGGCGCCCGCCTTGATCGCGTCGTAGAGGTCGGCCTCCTCGTCGCTGATCGTCAGCATGATGATCTTGGCGCTGGGGGCGACCTCCTTGATGGAGGTGCAGGCCTCGATACCGCCGCGCTTGGGCATCCGGACGTCCATCAGCACGATGTCGGGGAGCAGGTCGGCGGCCTTGTCGACGGCTTCCGCGCCGTCGCCCGCCTCGCCGACCACCTGGATGTCCTCCTCCTGGGCGAGAACGATCTCCAGGCCCCTGCGGAAGAGCGCGTGATCGTCCACCACCAGGACCCTGATGGGTTCCTTGCGGGACGTCTCGCTGTCCGTGTCGCTCCCGCGGCCGGCTCCGCCCACCGGGGCGCCGAAGCCGCCCGGGTGGTGCACCGGGCCGAAGCTGTCCGCCATCGTTCCTCCCCCTGCAGGCCTGCCTGACGTTCCCGTGCGGTACGCCAACCCCGGCCTTCGGAGCAGCGGTTGGCGTGCCCCGTCATGATTTCATGCCCGGACGGTGAAGCGGTGATCCTCTGGTCGCACGGGGGTGCCCCCGGGGGCGCACACGGCGCTCCCAGGGGCACCACCGGAGTGGTTCGGCAGTCGTCAACCGCCGAGCGCGCCCCCCGCACCGCCTGCCTCGGAGCCGGCCAGCGGGTCGCTCTCCAGGTGGATGACGCCGTAGTCGTAGGCGTGCCGACGGTAGACGACGCTGGGCTGCTTGGTCTCGGAGTCGACGAACAGGTAGAAGTCGTGCCCGACCAGCTCCATCTCGTAGAGAGCCTGGTCGAGGGACATCGGGGCGGCCGTGTGGGTCTTCTCGCGGACCACCAGGGGACCTTCGCCCCGCACCTCGAGCGGGCCCATCCGCGTGGTGGGGACGGAGTCGCGCTCCTCCACCGCCACGGAGCCGTTGCCGTTGAGGTGGGCCACTCCCGGAACGGTGTCGGCGACCTCCGCGGCGGAGAGCCGCCCGGTGCCGCGGCGGGTGTGACGCTTGTCGTGCTGCTTGCGCAGGCGGGCCTCGAGCTTGCCCGTCGCGAGGTCAAGGGCTGCGTAGGGGTCGCCTGCCGCCGCCTCCGCCCGGATCACCGGTCCCCGGGAGTGGAGGGTGATTTCCACGCGGTCGGACCGGTCCGCCTGCCGCGGGTTGTGTTCCTTGGACACCTCGACGTCGAGGCTGATCACCTTGGCGTCGAGCTTCTGGATCTTCTCCAGCTTCAGCTTCTCGGCCACGTGCTTGCGGAACCGCTCGGGCACCTCGGTTTTGCGGCCTTTGACGACGATGTCCACGCAGAACTCCGTTCCCGGATCGCCCTGCCGGCCCACCGGCCGGCGAGCATCTCCCTTTTGCACCAGACCCCGGTGACTACCGGAGCCTCGGACTTGGCGACTCGTCCTCCTCCTCCCCCGTAGGCAAGATCCCCACCCCACCACCTCGATGTCCTGACCGTGCCCGGAATCCGGCCGGAAACACGGCAGCGCATTCGGTGAAGCGCGGCTTTCGCCATTCCTCACACCCGAACATAGCTCGCTCCGGCGGATGTCGGCACCCGCTATCCGCACGAACCTCCGATCAGGTGTTTTCGCTCCCTCGGTAGCTACAACGTTGCACGTTCCCCGTCAGTTCCGGATTATTTCGAAGGAGACCGGAGGAGCGGCGACAACCGCGGCGCTCACCTGTACGAGTCCCCCGATTCGCGGCTCGGAACCGGCCCGCAGGGCCCTGGCCGCCTCGACCAGCGAAGCCCCCGTGGTCATGAGATCGTCGACCAGGACGGGTCTGCCGCCCCCGAGCAGGCGGCCGCCGCCGGGTGCCGCCTCCAGGGCGTCCGCGAGGTTGGCCAGGCGCTCCCGCGCGCCCAGCCCGGCCTGGTCGGCCACCGCGCGGCGCTGCCGCAGCACGGGCAGCACCCGCGCCGCCGTCCCCCTCCGCCGCAGCTCGGCCGCCGCCGCCAGCGCGATCCGGCGCCCGGCGTCGTGCCCACGCGCCCGCACCGCGCGCCGCGCGGAGGGCACCGGCACCAGGAGCAGCGGCAGGCCGTCCGAGCCGCCAGAAGCCGCCACAGAGGCCCTGACGGCACCGGCCAGCGCGACCCCCAGCGGCCGTGCCAGCCCCAGCGCCCCGCGCTCCTTGTGGCCGAGCAGCACCGCCCGCACGGCATCCGCGTAGGGGGCCGCGGCACACACCACCGGAAGCCCCGCCGGCTCGGGCACCGGCCGCACCCGCCGGGCTTCGGCCCCGCCCAGCCCCCGCGCGCACGCCCCGCACAACGGCGTACGCGGCCGCCCGCACCCGCCGCAGGCCACCGGCAGTACCAACCCGGCCATCTCCCGCCACCACCAGCGCATGACCCACTGTCCCAACGGCGCGGGCCCGCCTTCCACCCCTGTGGACAACCGGCCGTCCCCCGCCGCCGCGGGGCCCGCGGACCGGTGTCAGCCGGGATAGACCGGGAAGGTCCCCTTCTCGACCATCGGCTGCCAGTTCGCTCCCGCGTACAGCCGCACGATGCCGTCGTCGGCGGAAGCCGCGACCAGCGGGGCGCGCTCATTGTTCGACGCCGCGACCATCTTCACCTGGTTCAGCCCCGGAATCGCCGCGGCCGGAGTCGAACCGTCCGTCTGGATGTAGCGCACCTGCTGCACCCCGCCGGCCAGCTTCCCCAGCACCACCAGCCGGCTCTGCCCCGCCCACGACACCGACGTCACCGACTCCATCCGGGGGGCGATCGCCTGCGGGTCCACGACCTGCACGGTCTGCTTCGCGCCGGCCCCCTGCCGCTCGACCCGCCCGATGTGCAGGGTCGTCCTGTCGCCCTCCTTGAGCAGCAGCGCCATACGCACGCCGTCCTCGGACACCCTCAGCCCCTCGATCCGCACCCCGTCGGCGAGCCAGGGAGCAGCCACCGGCACGGGCTCCTCCGAGCCGTCCGGAAGGAACAGCAACCGCGGGTTCGCCGGGTCGCGGTCGGCGACCCACAGACCCCCGCGGCCGTCCCAGCTGGGGGCGGACAGCCGGTCGTCGCGCCGTGCACCCTCACTGCTCACCACCGGCGGCGGGAGCTCCCCGGCCCCGTCGGAGACGACGGAAGCCACCCGCAGGTACGCGTCGCCGTCCGACACCACGGCCGCCCGCCGCTCGTCGCGGTCGACCGCGACCTTGGAGACCTTCACCGCCCCGCTGCCGAACGGCCCCGGCACGGGCGACGGCTTGCCCACGTTCTCCCCGCCGGCCTCCAGCTTCGCCAGCCGGCCGGACGCGTCGATGAAATACGGGTTCGCCGACTTGAGGCCGCCCGACGGATCGGGCCGGTAGTTCTCCCTCTGACTTTCCCCCATCAAACACAGCGTGCCCCCGTCCTCACGCTGCAACTCGACCTGCTCCACCCTGGTGGACGCCAAATCGCCCAGGGTGAACAGCAATTGGGCCGCCATCCGCCGGCATGTGCCGAAACCTATGTTGTCGGCCTTCTTATTGAGGGGCACCTTGAGTCTGTTCTGGTCGTCGGGCGTCAGCGACGTGACACCGGCTTTCAGCGCCACGCCGGTGGGGAAACTGGAATCCACCACCGGCTCCAGCCAGTTCGTCGGCCCTTCGAGCAGCGCCTTGACCGTCTGCGCGACCGGATCCATGCCTGTCACCGGGTCCTGCCGCTGCCGGATGTACACCGGGTCGGCCACGACCCAGTGCCGGCCGGACGCGAAGTAGTACTTGTTGACCGCCCGGTAGTTGCGCTGGAAATCCGACTCCCCGAGCAGCAGTCCCGCCGGCAGGTTGTCGATGCGCCATTCCTTGCCCTTGCCGTCCGGGCCGGGCGCCCGCACCAGCTGGATCGCCCCGGAGTACTTGGTCGTCCGCACCGGCCGGTAGGCGTGACGACCGTCCACCGTCGCGATCTTGTCGCCGTGCAGCGCGTAGACGCGGCGGTCCTGTGTCTCGCGGATACCGCTCCGCTCCTGCCGGCTGACCGGCGCGGCCATCAGCACCGTGGTGCCCGCCTCGGGCTTCCACTCCTGGGCCGCTTTCCTGGTCAGGTACGTCCGGGCCGTGGCGAACCCCGGGTCGTCACCGGTCATCGCCTCCAGGAACCCGTTGACGATCTCGTCCGGCTCCGCGTTCTCCCGTGGCGTCACCGGATACACCCGCACCTGCGAGTCCCCCGGGTTGGACGCCTTCACCTGGGAGACGTCCCCGGAGTCGGGCATCGAACCGCAACCGGCCAGCAGCACCCCGCACGCGAGCAGCACCGCTGCCCGCACCGTGCGCCCCCGGCCGTGACGACGCTCAGCGCCCACGACGCGTCCCCTCCCGCTTCTCCTGGGCCGTGGACGAACCGTCCTCGCCCGCCCGCTCTCCGGGTCCACGCGACACCACCCGCGAACCGCTGCCGGGCAGGGCCGTCGGGTCGGCGGGCACCTGCGCCGCCTGCCTCGGCGGCAGCGCCGTACGGGACGGCGCGGGCAGCGCCGCGCGGGTGGAGCCCCCCGCCTGGCCCGGCACCACCGGCAGCCGGCCGGCGCCCTGCGGCGCCTCCTCGACGGCCGCCCGCTCGCGATTGCGCCGCGAGTCCTCCGGCTCCAGCGGTATCGGCGACCCGCGCAACGGCTCGTCCGCCGTACGCGGCAGCGTCAGCCGGAACTGCGAACCGCCACCCGGCTCACCCCACGCCTGCAGCCAGCCACCGTGCAGACGCGCGTCCTCCACGGCGATCGAAAGCCCCAGCCCCGTACCACCCGTGGTACGGGCCCGCGCCGGGTCCGCCCGCCAGAAGCGGTTGAACACCCGCGTCGCCTCACCCGGCTTCAGGCCGACCCCGTAGTCACGCACCGCGACGGCCACCGCACCTCCCGCGGCAGCCATCCGCACCACCACGTCCCGGCCCTCACCGTGCTCCACCGCGTTGACGACGAGGTTCCGCAGCACCCGCTCGACGCGGCGCGCGTCGGCCTCCGCGACCACCGGCTGCTCGTCCCCCACCACGAGGATCCGGCCGCCCTTGCGCTCGGCCAGCGGCTCGGCGCCGCCGATCACCCTGCGGACGACCTCCCGCAGGTCTATCGGCTCCGCCTCCAGCGCCGCCGCACCCGCGTCGAAGCGGCTGATCTCCAGCAGGTCCGACAACAGCGACTCGAACCGGTCCAGCTGGTCACCGAGCAGCTCCGCGGAACGAGCCGTCACCGGGTCGAAGTCCTCCCGCGCCTCATGAATGACATCGGCCGCCATCCGTACCGTGGTCAGCGGCGTACGCAGCTCGTGCGAAACGTCCGAGACGAACCGCCGCTGCATCCGCGACAGCTCCTCCAGCTGCTGGATCTTGTGCTGGAGGTTCTGCGCCATCTTGTTGAATGCCTCACCGAGCCGGGCGATGTCGTCCTCGCCGGTGACCTTCATGCGCTCCTGAAGCCGTCCCGCCGACAGCCGCTCGGCGATCCCGGCCGCCATCCGGACCGGTGTCACGACCTGCCGCACCACCAGCCAGGCGATCGCGCCCAGCAGCACCACCACGAACAGCCCGGCCGTCGCGAGGGTCGTCTTCACCAGGGCGAGAGAGTCCTCCTCCTGGGTCAGCGGGAACAGGTAGTACAGCTCGTACGCGTTGCCGTCGATGTCATTGAGGCGTTTTCCGATCACCAGCCCGGCCTCGGAGGGCTTGCCGTCCGAGTAGTTGATCCGGGTGTACGTCTGGAACGCCCCCGGCCCGTGCGACGCGACCGACTCCCGCAGCTTGACCGGGATGCTCCGCGCCGGCTCGACACCGCCGGAGGCCCGCGCGCCCCGGCTGGGCGCCGCGCCCTCCGAGTCGGAGCTGAGAGCCACCACGTTGAACGCGCCCTGGCCGCCGCTCGCCAGCTGCACGACCAGATCGGACCGCCAGTTCAGCGACGCCCGCGCCGTCCCGCCGTCCGGCCCGACCGTCCCCGGCTGCTCATCGGCCTGGCCCTGGGCCGCCGAGAAGCCACCGGACGCCTGGCTCTGAGCGGCCCGCTCCTTGGCGTCCAGCAGACCATTGCGCATCTGCCCGATCACCACGAACCCGAGCAGCAGCACCACTCCGAGTGACATCAGCAGCGTGCCGGCGACCACCCGCAGCTGGATGTTCCGCCGCCACAGCCGGAGCGCCGGCAGCAGCGGACGGCGCACCCAGCGCGCCAGGAGCCGGAGCACCGGCCCACCCGGCGCCCCGTCCTGGAACAGACGACCCGACCGCCAGGACTGACGCCCCGGCCCGGCAGCCCGCCCCGCACGGACTCCCGGGTTCCCGGGCTTCGGAGCAGCGCTGCCGCGGGACATGTCAGCTCGGTCCGGCCTTGTAGCCGACACCACGTACGGTGACGACGATCTCCGGCCGCTCCGGGTCCTTCTCGACCTTGGAGCGAAGCCGCTGCACATGGACGTTCACCAGGCGCGTGTCCGCGGCGTGGCGGTACCCCCATACCTGTTCCAGCAGCACCTCACGGGTGAACACCTGCCACGGCTTGCGGGCCAGCGCGACCAGCAGATCGAACTCGAGCGGGGTCAGCGCGATCGAGTGCCCGTCCCGCTTCACGGAGTGACCGGCCACGTCGATGACCAGGTCACCGATGGTCAGCTGCTCCGGCGCCGGCTCCTCCGACCTCCGCAGCCGCGCCCGGATCCGGGCGACCAGCTCCTTCGGCTTGAACGGCTTGACGATGTAGTCGTCGGCGCCGGACTCCAGCCCGACCACCACATCGACGGTGTCGCTCTTGGCGGTGAGCATCACGATCGGCACTCCGGACTCCGCCCGGATGAGCCGGCACACCTCGATGCCGTCCCTGCCGGGCAGCATGAGGTCCAGCAGCACCAGGTCCGGCTTGGCCTCCCGGAAAGCGGCAAGCGCCTTGTCGCCGTCCGCTACGAACGACGGCTCGAAACCCTCACCACGCAGCACAATCCCGAGCATCTCGGCCAGTGCGGTGTCGTCGTCGACGACTAGGACGCGTCCCTTCATAATCGACATCATCCCATTAGCTAATCGTTACCTGGCGTGACCTGGCACACAGCTCGGCAATTCCTGCCCCGGTGACCGGGGAAACCGCCCCCTGTTCGGTGACGATCGCCGTCACCAGTTCCGGGGGCGTGATGTCGAAGGCGGGGTTGTACGCCTGGGTCCCCAGCGGCGCCACCGGCAGCCCACCGCCGGCGCCCGGCCCCACTCCCCCGGCCGCCACCTGCGGCGGAGCCGTGAGCTCCGTCACCTCCTGCCCTGCGCGCTGCTCCACCTCGATGGACGCCCCGTCCGGTGTCCGCAGGTCGATGGTCGTGATCGGCGCCACCACGACGAACGGCACATGGTGGTACCTGGCCAGCACCGCGAGCGGGTAGCTCCCGACCTTGTTCGCCACCGAACCGTCGGCGGCGATCCGGTCCGCCCCGATCAGCACGGCGTCCACCTCCCCGGCCGCGAACAGCGAACCCGCCGCGTTGTCCGTGAGCAGCGTGTACGCCATGCCACTGCGCGCCGCCTCGTACGCCGTCAGCCGCGCCCCCTGAAGCAGCGGCCGCGTCTCGTCCACCCACAGCCGCCGAAGCCTGCCCGCCCGGTGCGCCTCCAGCGCCACGGCGAACGCGGTCCCCTCCCCGCCCGAGACCAGGGCCCCGGTGTTGCAGTGGGTCAATATCCGGTGCCCGCCTCCCGGCAGCAGCTCGTCCAGCAGTGCCAGCCCGTGCCCCGCCATCAGCGCACTGGCCTCGGCGTCCTCCCGGTGCAGGTCCCTGGCCTCCGCCAGCGCCGCCCGTGCGGCCCCCTCCCGGCCCGCGCCCTTCTCCAGCGCCACCCGGTACGCCCCGGCCGCCCGCCGCACTCCGTACGCCAGGTTCACCGCGGTGGGCCGTGCCCCCGCCAGCAGCTCCGCCGCCTCGTCCACGTCGTAGCCCCGCACGGCGGCCAGCGCCACACCGTAGGCACCCGCGATACCCAGCAGCGGCGCCCCGCGCACGGCGAGCGTCTGGATCGCCCGGACCAGCGCGGGAACATCCGTACAGACCAGCTCGACCTCCTCGACCGGCAGCCGCGTCTGGTCGAGGAGCACCACCACCGGTCCTTCCGGCGGCTCCTCCCAACGCAGGGAGGGCAGCATGGAGGATGCGGAGCCGGGAGTTTGTGCGTACTGATCAGCCATCCGCCCAGTCTGCCCGCTGAACCACGGACAATGAAGGTGCCGACGAGATCCGACCCCAGGCCCGGCCCTGGACGGCGCGTGGCACCATGGCTGCCAACCTGCCTGCCTCACCGAGCGGCCCGGCACCGTGACCGAGCCGGCTCGACGAGTCGGCACCGCGACGAACGCACGAGGTGGACGACCGTGAACGACACTCCGGGCTGGGCCTCGCCCGGATCCTCGCCCTCCGACGGCCAGGGCCCCGACGTCCCACGGCCCGCCGAGCCCGCCGACGCTCCCGGCGCGCCCTCCAAGTGGTCCGCCAATCAGCCGCCGGCGGCGCAGTGGACTCCACCGACCGCGCCGGGCCCCTCTGGTCCCGTTCCGCCGAGCGCACCCGCACCCGGCTGGGGTGGCGGCCCTCACCAGGGCGGCTGGGGCCGACCGCCGGCCGCCAAGCCCGGCGTCATCCCGCTGCGCCCCCTCGGCGTCGGCGAGATCCTCGACGGCGCGGTCTCCACGTTGCGCGCCCACTGGCGGACCGTGCTGGCCATCACGCTCACCGTCTCCGTCATCACGCAGATCGGCGACATCCTCTTCCAGCGCTTCCTGGTACCGGCACCGCCTCAGCTCAGTGCGGACGCCACCCCGGAGGAGGCCCTGCAACAGTCGGTGGAGTCCCTCAAGGCGAGCCTCATCTCCCTGGGCCCCACGACGCTCCTCACCCTCATCGGCACCTTCATCACCACCGCCCTGCTGACCGTCGTGATCAGCCGCGCGGTGCTGGGCCGCCCGGTGACACTCTCCGACGCCTGGCGCGAGGCCCGGCCGAGGCTTCCCCAACTCCTCGGCCTGACACTCCTGCTGCCGGTGCTGAGCGCCGCCCTCATGGCGATCGGCCTGCTCCCGGGTCTGCTCATCGACGGCTCGCCCGCGGATGTGCTGGTGACCGCCCTGGGCGGTGTCGCCGCTGTCGCCGTCATCCTCTGGCTCCTCGTCCGGTTCAGCCTCTCCTACTCGGTGCTGATGCTGGAGCGACAGGGGGTGATCGCGTCCCTGAAGCGCTCCGCCAAGCTCGTCCAGGGCGCCTGGTGGCGGATCTTCGGCATCCTGACGCTCACCATGCTGATGATGTTCATCATCTCGATGATGATCGCCGTCCCCTTCACCGTCATCGCGTTCGCGGTGGACGGCAGCGGGCTCAGCGGCCTGTTCGCCGGTACCACCCCCCAGTTCGGTCTGGTCTTTCTGATCATCACCGGGATCGGGGCGGTGATCGCCGCCTCGATCACCTACCCGATCTCCTCGGGTGTCTCGGTCCTCCTCTACATCGACCAGCGCATCCGGCGGGAGGCCCTCGACCTCGAACTGGCCCGCGCCGCGGGCGTACCCGGATACGACTCCTCCTCGCCCGGCGACACCGCCCCCAGGAGCTGATGCGGTGCCGAACACGGGGGGCGTGACGACGGCGTGGCCGACGGTCCGCGCGAGCGACGACGTACCGCTGGACATTCCCCGCCTCCCCGCCCGTGAGGCGGCGGAGCGGGAACTGTCCAAGCCCATGTACCACGAGAACGACCCCAACCTGCTCGAGCGGGCTCTCGACGCCTTCTGGGACTGGGTCGGCAGTCTCTTCGGCTCTGCGTCGGAAGCCGCCCCAGGAGGCCTGCTCGGTCTCGTGGTGATCGCCCTCGTCATCGTGGCCCTCACAGGCGCCCTGTGGTGGCGCCTCGGCAGCCCCCGGCGAGGACCCGTCACCTCCGACCCACTCTTCGGCGACCGCGTCCGCAGCGCCACCGATCACCGCGTCGCCGCCGACCAGCACGCCTCGGCCGACCGGTGGAACGAGGCCGTCCAGGAACGGATGCGAGCCATCGTGCGCTCCCTGGAAGAACGCGCCATCCTCGAACCGCGCCCCGGCCGGACCGCCGACGAGGCCGCGGCCGAGGCCGGCCGCTCCCTGCCCGCCCACGCCGACGAACTCCGAGCAGCCGCACGAGCGTTCGACGACATCACATACGGTGGCCGCACCGCCGACCAGCACGCGTACCAGCGCCTCAAGGACGCGGACTCCGCACTGGAACGGGCCAAGCCCCAACTGAGCGGCACCACCCGGGGAGCCGCCGGATGACCGCCACCTCCACCGGCTCCCCCACCTCCACGTCTCTCACCACCCGCCAGATCTGGACGCGGGTGAGAGGGCTGCTGCTCGCTCTGGTCATCCTCGTCCTGGCGGGAATCGTCATGGCCCTCGTGCGCTCCGACGGCCGGCACGGCCACCTCGACCCCCGCTCCCCCGACCCACGGGGCAGCCGCGCCGTCGCCGAACTGCTGCAACAGCGCGGGGTCACCACCCGAGTGGTCACCACCCTCGATCAAGCCACCACCGCGTCGGGCCCCGACACCACCCTCCTCGTCACCGCCCCCGACCTGCTGACGGAGCGCCAGCAGAAACGCCTCCGCAGCGACATGGACACCGCGACCGGCCGCACCGTGCTGCTCTCCGCCGGTGCTCCCTCCGTCGGCACCCTGGCGCCCGGGGTGAGCGCAGGAACCCCCGCTCCCGTCTCCGCGCTCTCCCCCCAGTGCTCCATGCCCGCCGCCGACCGGGCCGGCGACGTCGACCTCGGCGGCGAGCGCTACACGACCGAACTCCCGGGCGGCGACGCCTGCTATCCCAACGACGACCTGGCCACTCTCCTGCGGATCAACGGCCCCGCCGGAAGTGACACCGTCCTCCTCGGGTCCCCCGACATCCTCCACAATGAGCGTCTGGACAAGCGGGGCAACGCCTCGCTCGCCCTCCAACTCCTGGGTTCCCGCCCTCATCTCGTCTGGTACCTCCCTTCCCTCGACGACCCCTCCGCCGCAGACGGGAGCGGCGATCGCCAGGAGAGCCCCGCCGAACGCGGCTTCCTCGAACTGATCCCGTCCGGCTGGCTGTGGGGCACCCTGCAACTCCTCCTCGCCGCCGCGCTCGCCGCCATCTGGCGCGCCCGGCGCCTCGGCCCCCTCGTCACCGAACAGCTCCCCGTCACCATCCGCGCCTCCGAGACCACCGAGGGCCGCGCACGCCTCTACCACCGCGCGAACGCCCGCGACCGCGCGGCCGCTGTCCTCCGCACCGAGGCCCGAACCCGTCTCGCGCGCATCCTTGGCGTCCCACTGACCGAAGCCCACTCCCCCGAATCCTTGATGCCGGCCGTATCAGCACGGCTCGCCACCCGGGACAGGGATGTCGGAGATCTCCTCTTCGGCCAGGCCCCCGCCGACGACACCGCGTTCATCCAGCTCGCAGACCACCTCGACGCCCTCGAAAGAGAGGTACGCACCTCATGAGTGCCCCGACCCCCGAGACCGCTGAGAACTCGGACAGCGCCCGCTCCTCCCTGGAGGCCCTGCGCACCGAGATCGCGAAGGCCGTGGTCGGGCAGGACCCGGCTGTGACCGGGCTCGTCGTCGCCCTGCTCTGCCGAGGTCACGTCCTCCTCGAGGGTGTGCCCGGTGTCGCCAAGACCCTGCTCGTCCGTGCGCTCGCCGCGTCTCTTGAACTGGACACCAAGCGCGTTCAGTTCACTCCCGATCTGATGCCGAGCGACATCACCGGTTCCCTGGTCTACGACGCCCGGACCGCCGAATTCTCCTTCCAGCCCGGCCCGGTGTTCACCAACCTCCTGTTGGCGGACGAGATCAACCGGACACCTCCCAAGACCCAGTCGTCGCTCCTGGAAGCGATGGAGGAACGCCAGGTCACGGTCGACGGCACACCGCGTCCGCTTCCAGAGCCCTTTCTCGTCGCCGCCACTCAGAATCCCGTCGAGTACGAGGGCACGTATCCGCTACCCGAAGCGCAGCTGGACCGGTTCCTGCTGAAACTGACGGTGCCTCTGCCGACCCGCCAGGACGAGATCGACGTCCTGACCCGCCACGCCGAAGGCTTCAACCCGCGAGACCTGAGGGCAGCCGGGGTACGCCCCGTCGCCGGCCCCGCCGACCTGGAAGCCGCCCGCGCCGCCGTCGCGAAGACCACGGTCTCCGCCGACATCGCCGGCTACGTCGTCGATATCTGCCGGGCCACCCGTGAATCCCCCTCACTCAGCCTCGGCGCCTCCCCACGAGGCGCCACCGCACTGCTCTCCACCGCCCGCGCCTGGGCCTGGCTCACCGGCCGCGACTACGTCATCCCCGACGACGTGAAAGCCCTGGCCCTGCCCACCCTCCGCCACCGCGTCCAACTGCGACCAGAGGCGGAGATGGAAGGAGTCACCCCCGACTCCGTCATCACCGCGATCCTCACCCACGTCCCCGTCCCGCGATAGGGCGGTGAACCGTGGCCCTCACCGGACGAAGCGCGCTCCTGGCCGCCATCGGCGCCCTGCCCGTCGGCATCTTCGCCCCCAGTTGGACGGGGATGCTCGCCGTCAACGCGCCCCTTTCACTCGCAATTCTGTGCGACTATGCGCTCGCGGCGCCAGTACGCACGCTCCGGTTCACCCGAAGTGGTGACACGAACGTTCGACTGGGTGACGGCGCCGAAGTGCACCTCACTGTCGCCAACCCCTCACGTCGGCGCCTGCGTGCCCACCTCCGCGACGCCTGGCCGCCCAGCAGCTGGCTTCCCGGCAGCGAGCAGGCCGCCTCACGGCACCGACTTACCGTCACGGCGGGCGAACGCCGACGCCTCACGACCGTCCTCCGGCCCACCCGTCGCGGCGACCGGCACGCCGCGCGGGTGACCGTCCGTTCCTACGGTCCGCTCGGCCTCGCCGCCCGACAGGGCAACCACGAGGTCCCCTGGACGGTTCGTGTCCTGCCGCCCTTCACCAGCCGCAAGCACCTGCCGTCCAGACTGGCCCGCCTCCGGGAACTCGACGGCCGCACCAGTGTCCTCATCCGCGGTCAGGGCACGGAGTTCGACAGCCTGCGCGACTACGTCCCCGGCGACGACACCCGGTCCATCGACTGGCGCGCGACCGCCCGCCATACGACCGTGGCCGTCCGCACCTGGCGTCCCGAGCGGGACCGGCACATCCTCGTCGTTCTCGACACGGGCCGCACATCGGCCGGCCGGGTCGGCAACGTGCCCCGCCTCGACGCGTCCATGGACGCCGCGCTGCTCCTCACGGCGCTTGCCTCGCGGGCAGGCGACCGCGTGGACCTCCTTGCCTACGACCGCCGGGTCCGTGCCCGCGTCCAGGGCCGTTCCGCGAAGGACCTCCTACCGGCGCTCGTGAACGCCCTCGCCCCGCTCGAACCCGAACTCGTGGAAACCGACGCGCGCGGCCTCAGCTCTGCGGCCCTGGCCACCGCCCCCCGGCGTTCCTTGATCGTGCTCCTGACGAGCCTGGAAGCCGCTCCCGTCGAAGAGGGCCTGCTCCCGGTTCTTCCGCAGCTGACCCAGCGCCATACCGTCGTGGTGGCCTCCGTCTCGGACCCGCAGACGGAAAGGATGACGAAGGCACGCGGCACCGTTGAAGCGGTTTACCAAGCCGCCGCAGGCAGCCAGGCCCAGGCCCAGCGCCGCCGCAGCGCGGAGCAACTGCAGCGTCACGGCGTCACTGTCGTGGACGCCACCCCGGACGACCTCGCGCCGGCCCTCGCAGACGCCTATCTCGCTCTCAAGGCAGCGGGTCGCCTCTGATTCAGCCTCCAATGCGGTACGCCGAACCGACCGACCGAACAGGGCCGGATCGGTTCGGATTGCGGCTGAACGCAGAAAAGCCCCGCACCAAAAGGTGCGGGGCTTTCCCAAAACTTGTTCGGCGGTGTCCTACTCTCCCACAGGGTCCCCCCTGCAGTA
>NZ_BAAASR010000037.1:0-827 GCF_039532985.1 Streptomyces gobitricini
AGATCCTGCCGACACAACACTCAACTGCCAAGCCTCACAACGAACTTCATTCTGAAACGATCAGTAAGAGACCCGTGATGAGCCCGATCATGGCTTCGTTCATACGGGAAGTTTGCCGAGCCGCCGGGGGTGGTCGGGGGTGAATAGGAGATCTCGCGGACGGGGGTGCCTGCTCGGGTTTGAGGTGGCCGGTACATACGCCGCAGCTCCCGGCCAGGTGCGGGCGGGGGCTGCCGGTCAGGTCTCCTGGGCCCTGAGACACGAAAAGTGCTCGGGAAGCCCTTCAGAGCCGAGCAAACTGGCGGGCGTGCCGCAAAAGCGGCACAGAGGGATCGGCTTCCCCGCCGCATCCACCGGCACCCTGGCCTCCTCGGACTCGGCAGGTCGGGACTCGAGGACGATGGAGCGACTGCCGCGCCTCTGCTTCGGCTCGGACCGCACTTCTGAGGCCGGCCGGTCCTCGGTGCACCTGTCACGCCGGTCGCCGTGACGTACGGACGGTGCCTGGCGCTTCTTCTCCTCCGGGCCGGGCCCGTTTGCCTCAAGGTAGTTCTGCCACTGCTGTACGGGAAGCCATCCGTAGTAGCCGTCCCTCTGGAACGGGACTCGCTCGCCGGCCGCGGCCTCCACGATGAACTGGGTCAGGGTGAGGGAACCGCGTTCCACGGCGTACGAGCTGGACTGGTAGGCGGGCACGAGAACACGGTGCCAGCCCCCGCAGTACCCGGTAGCGGTGGGGTTCTTGGGGTCGTAGGGCTTCTTACTGATCGTTTCAGAATGAAGTTCGTTGTGAGGCTTGGCAGTTGAGTGTTGTGTCGGCAGGATCT
>NZ_BAAASR010000038.1:0-28433 GCF_039532985.1 Streptomyces gobitricini
GGGGGTGGGCGTGGGGGACGGGGACGGGGCGGGGGGCGGAGAGGCGGGCGGGGTGACGGGCGGCCCGGTCGGGTGCGGGGGCGGGCCGGGCACGACGGGCGGGCGGGTGGGGGGCTGGGGGCCCACCACGATCCCGCCGCCTCCACCACCCGGGCCCGGGCCGGGGCCGGGGCGCGGGCCCGGCTTCGTACCCCTGCCGCCGGTGCCGTGGCCCGCGCCGGGGCTCACCGGGAGCACGCCCGTGGTGTCCGGCACCGGGTGCGCGCCGCGCTGGTAGAAGGCCAGCCAGGCCAGAACGGTCCGCAGGTAGGCGCCCGAGTGGTTGTAGCCGAGCACCGCCCGGTCCAGGTCCGCCCTGACCGTGAGGGTCCGCTCCCCCGCGCACAGGTAGTGCCCGGCGGCGAGGGCGGCGTCGTGGACGTTGCCGGGGTCCCGGCGGCCGTCGCCGTTGCCGTCCGCGCCCCAGCGGGCCCAGGTCGAGGGGATGAACTGCATGGGCCCGACCGCCCGGTCGTACACCGTGTCACCGTCGTACGCGCCGTCGTCGGTGTCCGTGATCCGGGCGAACCCGCGGCCGTCGAGGACCGGACCGAGGATGGGCTCCAGTGTGGTGCCGTGCGCGTCGACGCGCCCGCCGCGCGCCTGGCCCGACTCGACCTTGCCGATCGCGGCGAGCAGTTGCCACGGCAGCCGGCAGCCCGGGTCGGTGCGGGCGACGGCGGCCTCGGCACGCCGGTAGGCGGCCAGGACGGTGGCGGGTATCCCGGCGTGGGCGTCGGCCGGACCGGCGCGGCCGGCCGGGGGGACGCCGCCGGGCCGGGGCGCCCGGGGCGGAGTGGGCGAGGTGAGCGGGGGCAACTCCGTGTGGTAGGCGCCGTCGTCCGGTGACCGGCCCACGACGGACCGGGAGGTGCCGCCCACCTCCGGTTCCTCCGCGGCCGGCACCGGTGGCCGGACCGACCCCGGGGCCTGCGACGCGGTCAGGGCGGCCATCGCGGCCACGGCCGCCGCCGTCCGGATGACTCCCCGGCCCGCCCGCGGCCGCCCTCGTAACCTCATGAACCCGCTCCCAGGGTGTCGATGACGGCGATGCGCCACGCGCCGTCCTTCCGGACCGCCTCGACCGCGAACATGGCGGCGCCGTGGGCGGTTTCGGCCTTCTTGGCCGCGGTACGGGTGTGGTTCTGGTCCGCGTAGACCAGCACCCGTGCCCGGTCGCCGTCGATGAGCTCCACGCCGCTGTGCGTGACGGTGGTGGTGAGGACGGGCTTCTGCTCGGCCGCCCGTGCCCGGACCGGGGCGAGCATCGCGCGGTGCTGCTCGACGGCCTTGCCGGTGAGGTGGGTGCGGGCGGCCCGGTCCGCCGACGCGGTCGCCGCGTAGTCGAACGAGAAGAGTTCGCCGACCGCCTTGGTGATCCGGCCCTTCACCTCGCTGGTACGGGCGATGTCGGTGAGCGCGGTGTTGCGGGCGGAGGGTGTGTCGCGCAGGGCGGCCGTCTCCGCGGTGGCCCAGGCGGCGAAGCCGCCCAGGAGGACGGTGAGGACGCCCAGCGCGGCGAGTGGCCGGCGACGTGGCCGAGTCCGCGACGGTGACTCGGCCCCGGCGCTGTCGGTGTCGTCGGGGCCCTCCGGCCGCCCGGCCCGATCGGCGCGATCGGGCAGCCCGGCGCGATCGGGCAGCTCGGGCCGCCCTGGCCGCCCTGGCCGCTCGTGTTTCTCATCCGGCTCGTGCTGCTTGAGGGGATCGGGGCGTTCGGCGCCGGGCGGGGGTGGTACCGCCGTGAGGCGGGAGGCCTGCGCCGTCGCCAGGCGGCGACGCCGGTTGATGAGGTGACGGGTCGTCGACATGGTTCCGGGTCCTCTCGGTTCCTCGGGGGGCGGCGGGGTTCTCGGGGCGCTCTCAGTCGGCGGCGGCGGTGTTGCCGACCGGTGCCTGGCCGAGGGCGCTGAGCTTCCAGCCCGCGGGCGTGCGGGTGAGTTCGCCGAGCATCCGGCTCTCCTTCGCGGCGGGCCTGCCCTTGGGCGGGGTCACCGTGACCCGGAGGGCGACCATCACGCTCGCGCGTCCGGCCCGCGTGTCCAGTTCGGTCACCGCGCCGGACAGCACCTTCGCCGAGGTCACCGTCCTCGCCTGCTGGATCTGCCGCTCGAACTGTGGCCGCCCGTCGGTGAGCTGGGCCAGCAGGTCGCCGGTGGCGGAGTCCTGCCAGGTGTCCAGTCCGCGCCGCAGGTCGCGGTGGTCGAGCGTGTTCATGTTCTGGACGGCCTGCTCGGCCGCGGCGAGCACCTCGTCGCGGGTGGTGGCGTACGCGGTGGACTCGTCGTGGGCCGCCGCGTACCAGGACCAGCCGCCCCAGCCGGCGCCTCCGGCGGCGAGGAGGGCCAGCGCGGCCGCCGCCGTCAGGAGCGGGTTGCCTCTCATGGTGCGGGCCATCGGTGGGGTGCCCCCTATCGCGATCGGATGTCGACGATCCGCCACCGGCCGTCGTGCGGTTCCGCCGTGACGGAGAGCTGCGCGGCGACCGTGGTGGCGGGTTTGCCTGCGCGCTGCGCCACCTGGTCGAGGAAGACCAGGAGGTGCGCGCCGCGGTCGTCGAGCCGGGTCACGCCGGCGCGTACGACGTGGGTGGTGAGCGTCAGCCTCTGCTGTGCCGCCCGCTGCTCGACCTGGCCGAACAGCGCCTCGTACTGGCGGGCCGCCTTGCCCGCGAGGAGCCGCCGGGCCGCCTGCCGGGTCGTGGCGGTGTCCCCGGGGCCGTACGAGAAGACCCGGGCGAGCGCTCCGCCGACCTCCCCCGCCACCCGGGAGGTGGCCTCGGCGTCGGTCAGCGCCCGGTTGCGCAGGGCGGGCGCTCCGGTCAGCTGCTGGGCGCGGAGGAGGAGCCCGGCCCCGCAGCCGAGCAGCGCCAGCACCAGCACCAGCACGACGGCCGTCCGGCGCCGTGCGGGCCGGTGCCGCGCGGGAGGCGCGGGCGCGGGGCCGTTCTCGGTGGACGAGCGCGGTGCGGGGATGGGGCTCCTCACCGTGTGGGCTCCCTTCACGATCCGGCCACCGGTACGGCGGTCAGGGCGGTGACCTTCCAGCCGTCGCCGGTGCGGGCGAGGGTGGCCTCCAGGCGTTTGCGGTCCGTGCCGCCCGGTCGCGCGCCGGCGGGCGTGGTCTCCACACGTACGGTCGCGATGAGCTCGGCCGTGCCGGCCCGGTCGTCCAGGGCGGTCAGAGCGGCGTCGGTGACGGTGGCTCGGGTGGAAGCGCCGCCCGTGGCCTTGCGCGGGTCGGTCGCCTTCAGCTGCTCGTGGAGGTCCCCGGCGGTCGCGTCGAGCCATCGCGCCCGTGCCGTGTCGGGGCGTGAGGCGTCCACGCTGCTGAGGCGGGCGACGTGCCCGCGCCCCGCCGCCAGGGCGTCGTCGCGCGCCTCGGCGTACGCCCGCGTCCCGTCGCCCGCGGCGCGGACGTACGACCATCCGGCCAGGCCGCACAGCAGGGCCGCCACCGCGACCGCGACGGCGGGCCACCACCCCCGCCCCCACCGGCGGTTCACCGGCCGTCCCCCAGCCCGAGCAGGTCGCCCATGCCGTCGGCGGCCGGTGCCCCGCCGGGCGCCGCGGCCGGGGGCGGCGGCGGGCCGCCCCGGGGGGCATTGGCGGAGCCGCGGACGTTGATGCCGCTCGACGGCGGGGAGGCGCAGCGGGCCGAGGTGTTGAGGGCGGGCGGCGACGACAGGTCCAGCCCGTTGCGGTACGTCGTCCCGCCGTATCCCGCCGTGCAGGGCAGGGGCTCGAAGAAGGTGACCGACATGCCGAGGTTGACGCCCTGGGCGGTCACGGCGGTCGCTCCGGCGGCGACGACGGCGGGCATCCGCACCAGGAACTCCGCCATGCCCCGCTGCCGGGTCACCGCCACCTCCGAGGTGGTCAGGAGGTTGGCCACCACGACGCCGAAGGCCGGGTCGAGGTCCCGCAGCACTCCGCTGACCTGGCCGGCCGCTTCCGGGGCCGCGGCGATCAGGGCGCGCAGGTCGGTGTCGGAGGCCTTGAGCCGCGCGGCGAGTTCCTTGGCCCCGGCGGCGAACGAGGTGAGCGCCTTCCCTTCCTCCGCCTGGGTCCGCAGCACCGTCTCGCCGTCGACGATCAGGCGGGAGGTGGCGGGCAGCGCCTCCTCGGCGGCGAGGACGAAGTCGCTTCCGCCGTCCAGCAGTGCCTGGAGGTCGTCGCCGCGTCCGTTCAGCGCCGTACCGAACTCCTCGACGACCGTGCGCAGCGACTCCAGGTCGATGGAGGCCGCCATGTCGCCCACCCCGCTCAGTACGGTGGTGACGGGCGCCGGGGTCCGGGTGTCGGAGCGGGCCACGACCGCGCCGTCGCGCAGGTACGGACCGCTGTCGGAGGCCGGGCGGAGGTCGATGTACTGCTCGCCGACGGCGGAGAGGTTGGCGACGACGGCTTCGAGGTCGGCGGGGATGTCGGGCGCCGAGTCCTTGATCCGCAGTTCGGCCTCCACGCCGTCGTCGGTGAGCCGGATGGGGCCGACGCGGCCGACCGAGACGCCTCGGTAGGTGACGTTGGAGTGGGTGAACAGCCCGCCGGTGGAGTCGAGTCGGACGCGTACGGTGTAGTGGTCGCGCAGGCCGACGAGGTGGCCGACGTCCGCGTACCGCACGCCGACGACGCCGAGGACGAGAGCGCCGATGAGGAGGAAGGCGAGGTTCTTCAGCCGGATGGCGGGGGTCAGCATCAGTTCCTCCCGGCGGACGGCAGGGGCAGGGGCAGGGCCGGTCCGGTGCGCGTGGTCGGTGCGGTGTCGTCCGGGGGCGTGAGCGCCGGGACGATCCGCGTTCCTGGCGCGGCGGTGAGGTCCAGGTAGACGTTGAGGTAGTCGCCCTTGACACCGCGCAGCACCTCGTCGGTGAACGGGTAGGTCAGCAGCACCTCGAGCGAGTCGGGCAGGGCCTTGCCCGAGTCGGCGAGCGCCTGGAGGGTGGGGCCGAGGGCCTTCAGGTCGGCGATCAGGTCGGCCTTGCTCCTGTTGACGGTGTCGACGGCGACGCCGGAGAGGGTGTCGAGCGCGCTGAGCATGGTGAGGAGCGAGCCGCGCTGCCTCTCCAGGACCTTCAGGCCGGGGGTGAGGCCCGTGAGGACCTTGTCCACGTCCCGTTCCCGGCTGGCGAGGGTGGCGGTGAGCCGGTTGACGCCGTCGAGGGCGGCGGTGATGTTGCTCTTGTTGCCGTCGAGGCCGGCGACAAGGGTGTTGAGCCGTTCGAGCAGGGAGCGGACCTCGGTCTCGTTGCCGCGCAGGGCTGTGCCCAGCTCGGTGGTGATGGTGCGGAGTTGCTGGATGCCACCGCCGTTGAGGAGCATCGACAGGGCCCCGAAGACCTCCTCGACCTCCGGGTTGCGGTTGGTCCGGTTCCTGGGGATGCGGGCGCCGTCGCCGAGAGTGCCGTGGGCTTTGGGGGGCGCGGTGAGCTGGATGTACTTCTCGCCCAGGAGGCTGGACTGTTCGAGGTGGGCGTAGGCGTTGGCCGGGAGCCGTACCTCGCCGTTGACCCGCATGGTGACGGTGGCGGTCCAGTCGCTCCGGTCGAGGGCGATGCGGGTGACGCGCCCGACGGCGACGTCGTTCACCTTGACCGCGGACTGCGGCACGAGGCTGAGGACGTCGGCGAACTCGGCGGTGATCTCGTACGGGCGGTCGCCGAGGTCGGCGCCGCCGGGCAGCGGCAACTGCTCGATGCCGGACAGCTCCAGGCCTCCCGCCGGTACGTCGCAGCTCGCGACGGCCGCCGGGAGACCGACGGCGAGGACGAGGGCGGCGGCCAGGCCGGTGATGGTGGTACGGGATGGCCGGTTCACCGCGGGCCGCCCTTCCCCGGTGTCCCGTAGACGGTGCCGACGGCGGGCAGCGGGAGTGCGGGCAGTGCCTCGCGGCGGTCGGGGGTGACGGGGACGAGACCGTCCGGTGTGCCGGACGGTCCTGGGGCGTCCGGGGCGCCCGCCGTGCCTGGAAGGCCTGGGATGCCTGGGGCACCCGGGACGTCCGAGGTGCCCGGGGTGCCGGTGCCGGTTCCGAAGCTGAGTTCGTTGATGTCGGCGCGGCCGTTGAAGGTGCGGTGGAGCGGGTCGTACGCCTTGAGGGCGTTGCCGACGGCGAGGGGCGCGGTGTCGAGCGCCTCCGCGAGCGAGGCGCGCTGGGCGGCGAGCGTCCGGGTGAGCGGGACGAGGAGGTCGACGTTCTTCTTCAGGCTGCCGCGGTTGTCCTGGATGAAGGTCTTGACCCGGGCGAGCGCGGTGCCCAGTTCCTTGAGCGCGGCGCCGAGGTTCTCCTTGTCCTCGGCGAGGAAGCCGGTGACGGTCGCGAGCCGCTGTTCGGCCGTGCGGACGTCGCCGTCGTTGTTCTTCAGCATGGTCGTGAAGGACTGGAGGTGGGTGAGCGTGGCGAAGAGGTCGCCGCTGCTCCGGTCCAGGGTCTTCGCCGCCTTGCCGAACTCCTCGATGGAGTCGCCGATGGCCTTGCCGTTGCCCCGGAGGTTCGCGGCGCCGGTGTCGAGGAGCCCGGCCAGCGCGCCGTCGGCGTTGGCGCCCTTCGGGCCGAGGGCCTCGCTCAGCTCGGTGATGGACGCGTACAGCTGGTCGACCTCCAGGGGTGTGGCGTTGCGGGCGGCGGGCAGCACGGCGCCTTCCCGGATCTCCGGCCCGCCCGTGTAGGCGGGGGCGAGCTGGATGTAGCGGTCGGCGACGACGCTGGGCGCGACGATGACGGCGTGGGCGCCGGCGGGGACCCGGACGCCCTCGTCGATCAGCAGGGTCACCTCGACCTCCTTGCCCTTGGGGCGTACGGGGCCGACGGTGCCGACCCGCACCCCGAGGATCCGGAGGTCGGAGCCCTCGTACACACCGGTGGCCCGGTCGAAGCGGGCGGTGACGCGTGTGGTCCCGGACTCGTCGAGGGCCATGACACCGGAGGCGCCGGCGAAGGCCACGAGGGCGAGTCCGGTGGTGATGCCGATGGCACGCCGGAGGTTCACCGGGCACCGCCTCCTGCCGGCTTGGGCGGCATGCACCCGGTGGCGGGGGGCGTGCCGGGGGCCAGGTAGTGCTTGGGGACGAGGCCGCAGACGTACGTGTCGAACCAGCGTCCGTTGCCGAGGGTGTTGCCGACGAGCCGGTAGTACGGACCGGCCAGTGCGAGCGTCCGGTCGAGGCTGTCGCGGTTCTTCAGCAGGACGCCCGTGACCCGGCTGAGCGCGGTCAGGGTGGGACCGAGCTGCCGGCTGTTGTCCTGGACCAGGCCGGTGAGTTCGGTGCCGAGGTCCCGGGCGCCGGTGAGCAGCCGGTGGATGGCGTCGCGGCGGGCCTGGAGTTCGCCGAGGAGCAGGCCGCCGTCCGCCAGGAGCGTTTCGACGTTGCTCTTCTTCCCCTCCAGGGTCCTGGTGAGCCGTCTGCTGCCCTTGAGGAGTTCGGCGAGCTGCGCGTCGCGCGAGGAGATCGCGCGGGAGAGCGCGGAGAGGCCGGTGGCGGCGCTGCGCACATCGGGCGGGGAGTTCGCGAACGTGGCGGTGATGACCCTGAAGCTCTCGGCGAGGGCCTGCGTGTCGATGGCGTCGATGGTGTCGCCGAGGCCGGTGAGGGCCTGGGTGACGTCGTAGGGGGAGGTGGTGCGGGAGACGGGGATGCGTTCGGCGGGGTTCTGGGCGCGGCCGCCCAGGGGGTCGACGGCCAGGTACTTCTCGCCCAGCAGGGTCTTGATGGCGATGGCGGCGGTGCTGGACTCGCCGATCCAGGTGGTCTCGTCGACCTCGAAGCCCACGGTGACCTTGGCTCCGTCGAGCCCGATGGCGGTCACCTCGCCGACCTTGACTCCGGCGACGCGTACCTCGTCGCCCTCGTCGAGCCCGGCGGCTTCGGTGAAGTCGGCGGTGTAGGCGGTGGTCCCGCCGGTCAGGGCGTCCACCTTGTACGCGCCGAGGGCGACGAGTGCGAGGAGGAGCAGGCCGACGACGCCGACGGTGACGGGGTCGCGTTCCCGTACGGGGGTGAAGGCCGGCCGTTCCGCGCGGGGACGCCCCGGGCGCCGGAGGCGGGGACGCGGGAGGCGGAGCTTCGGCAATCCCGGACGCGGGAGCCGGGGCCGGGGGACGCTCGGGCGCGGGAGTCTCATGCGCGGCACCTCGGTTCGGTGATCGCGATGCCGGTGGGCGGCGGGGAGCCGTCGTCGGTGGTGACGCCGGTGACGGTGGCCTCGCAGAGGTAGAGGTTGAGCCACGATCCGTACGAGGCGAGGCGTCCGACGGCCCGCATCTTCTCGGGCGTGGTGCGCAGGAAGTTCTCGACCCGGTCGCTGCTTTCCGCCAGTTGGCCGGACAGGCGGCCGAGCTGGCGGATGTCTGCCTTGAGCGGGGTGCGCCCGTCCTCCAGGAGCCCGGCGGTGACCGTGGTGAGCGATCCCATGGCGGTGATGGCCTCGCCGAGGGGCTCGCGGTCTCCCGCGAAGCCGCTGACGAGCTGCTGCAGGGTGACGACGAGGTCGTTGAAGCCGGCTTCACGGGCGTTGACCGTCTTCAGCACCGTGTTCAGGTTTTTGATCACTTCTCCGATGACCTTGTCCTTGCCCGCGACGGTGGTGGTGAGCGAACCGACGTGCTGGAGGAGGGCGTCGACGGTGCCGCCCTCCCCTTGGAGGACCCGCACGATCGAGCCGGCCAGGGCGTTGACCTCGTTCGGCGACAGTCCCTGGAAGAGCGGCCGGAACCCGTTGAAGAGCTGGGTGAGGTCGAGCGCGGGAGTGGTGCGTTCGAGCGGGATGACCGCACCGGCGGGCAGGGAGCGCCCGACGGGGCCGGTGCCCCGGTCGAGGTCGACGTAGCGCTGGCCGACCATGTTGAGGTACTTGATCGACGCGGTGGCCGAGGCGGGCAGGGCGCGGTTCCGGCGGACGGCGAAGGCGACTTCGGCGACCCGGCGGTCGGCGACCCTGATCGACTCGACCTGGCCGACCTTCACGCCCGCGATGCGGACGCTGTCGCCCTCGACGAGGCCGGTGGCGTCGGTGAAGCGGGCCTTGTACGTGACGGTGTCACCGACGCCCTTGTTGGCGACGGAGAACGCGAGGACGGTGGTGGCGAGGACGGTCACCACGATGAAGGCGAGCGATTTGACGAGCGGTCCGGCGAGGGAGCGGCGCTTCACTCGAGGGTCACCTCCGCTCCGCGGAAGACGGGTCCGGTCAGGACGGTGCTCCAGTCGGGGAGGGCCTGCGGCGCGGTGCCGAGGCCCGGGGCGATCAGTTCGTTGACGAGCTGGTTCTCCTGCGGCGAGTTGGGCAGGCCGAGACCCTGGTCGCCCGCGCGGGAGGCGGGGGCGGGTTCGCCGGTGTACGGCACGGCGTAGCAGTGGGGGCCGCCGGTCGCGTCGTACACGGGCCGGTCCTTGCCGGGGACGTACCGGCCGAGGGAGGGGACGGTCCGGACGTTCACATGGAGGCCAGGCTCGTCGGTGCCCTCGCCGAGCGCCTTGTCCATGGCGGGGACGAAGCCCGCGAGGGTGCGCAGGGTGCAGGGGAACGAGGAGGAGTGACGGGCGAGGAGTTCGAGGGTGGGGCGGGACGCGGCGGAGAGCCGGATGAGGTTGCTCCGGTTGTCGCGGAGGAAGGCCGTCAGGTCCTGGGCGGAGGCGGTGGTGGCGCCGTGGAGGTCCGCGAGCCCGGCCTGTTGGTCGGCGATGGTGCCGCTGGTGGTGGTGAAGTCGGTGAGGGCGTCGAGGATGTCGGGGGCGGCGTCGCCGTACACCCGGCTGACCTCGACGAGGTGGGCGATGTCTCGGTTGAGGGCGGGCAGGTGGGGGTTGAGCCGCTTCAGGTGCGCCTCGAGGGTGACGAGGGTGCGGCCGAGCTGCTGCCCGCGTCCTTCGAGGGCCTGGGCGACGGCGGTGAGCGTCGCGGACAGCTTTGCCGGCTTGACGGCGGTCAGCAGCGGGAGCAGCCGGTCGAGGACCTGTTCCAGCTCGACGGCGTTGGAGGAGCGGTCCTGCGGGATCGTGTCACCGGCCGTGAGGGCGAGGGGTGACGGATTGACGCGGGGCGGTACGAGGGCGACGAACCGTTCGCCGAAGAGGGTGGTGGGCAGCATCTGGGCGGTGACGTCGGCCGGGACCCGGTCGAGGTGGCGGGGGTCGAGGGCGAGGGTGAGCCGGGCGCCGGTGCCGTCGGCGCGGATGTCGCGCACCTCGCCGATGACCACGCCGCGCAGTTTCACCTCCGCGCCGCGGTGCATCTCGTTGCCCACGCTGCCGGTGAGGACGGTGATCGTGGCGTCCCGGGTGAACTCCTTGTCGTACACCGCCAGCGAGAGCCGGACGAGGAGGACGGGCACGAGCAGGAACACGACCCCGGCGAGCCGTCTGCGTACGGTCGTCTTGTTCATCCGGCCACCTTCACGGTCGTGGTCGCGCCCCACAGCGCGAGCGAGAGGAAGAAGTCGGTCACGCTGATCAGCACGATGGCGTTGCGTACGGAGCGGCCGACGGCGACGCCGACGCCGGCCGGGCCGCCGGTGGCGCGGAAGCCGTAGTAGCAGTGGGCGAGGATCACCAGCACGCTGAAGATCAGGACTTTGAGGATGGAGAGCAGGACGTCGTCCGGCGAGAGGAAGAGGGTGAAGTAGTGGTCGTAGGTGCCCGCCGACTGGCCGTTGAACAGCACGGTGACCGTGCGGGACGCCGCGTAGGAGGAGAGCAGCCCGATCGCGTAGAGCGGGATGATGGCGACGACGCCCGCGATGATGCGGGTGGTGACGAGGTAGGGCATCGACCGCACGCCCATCGCTTCGAGGGCGTCGACCTCCTCGTTGATGCGCATGGCGCCGAGCTGGGCGGTGAAACCGGCGCCGACGGTGGCCGAGAGGGCGAGGCCGGCGACGAGCGGGGCTATCTCACGGGTGTTGAAGTAGGCGGAGATGAAGCCGGTGAAGACGGAGGTGCCGATCTGGTTGAGCGCGGCGTGGCCCTGGAGGCCGACGACGGTGCCGGTGAACAGAGTCATGGCGATCATCACGCCGACGGTGCCGCCGATCACGCCGAGGCCGCCGCTGCCGAAGGCGACCTCGGCGAGCAGGCGCTGCACTTCGCGGGAGTAGCGGCGCAGGGTGCGCGGGGTCCACGCCAGGGCCTTGACGTAGAAGATGAGGTGGTCGCCGGAGCGGTCGAGCCAGGCGAGCGGGGAAGCCATCGTCAGGCTCCCTTCGCCGGGACGACCTGGAGGTAGATGGCGGTGAGGACCATGTTGACGAAGAAGAGGAGGAGGAAGGTGATGACGACGGACTGGTTGACCGCGTCGCCCACCCCCTTCGGCCCGCCGCGTGGGTTGAGACCTCGGTGGGCCGCGACGATGCCGGCGAGGAAGCCGAAGATCAGCGCCTTGATCTCGCTGATCCAGAGGTCGGGGAGCTGGGCGAGGGCGGAGAAGCTCGCGAGGTAGGCCCCGGGGGTGCCGTCCTGCATGATCACGTTGAAGAAGTAGCCGCCCAGGGTGCCGACGACGGAGACCATGCCGTTGAGGAGGACGGCGACGAGCATGGTGGCGAGCACACGGGGCACGACGAGGCGCTGGACGGGCGAGACCCCCATGACCTCCATGGCGTCCAGCTCCTCGCGGATCTTGCGGGAGCCGAGGTCGGCGCAGATGGCGGAACCGCCGGCGCCGGCGATCAGCAGGGCGACGATCAGGGGGCTGGCCTGCTGGATGACGGCCAGGACGCTGGCCCCGCCGGTGAACGACTGGGCGCCGAGCTGCTGGGTGAGCGAACCGACCTGGAGGGCGATGACCGCGCCGAACGGGATCGAGACGAGTGCGGCGGGCAGGATGGTGACGCTCGCGACGAACCAGAACTGTTCGACGAACTCGCGGAACTGGAACGGCCGCCGGAAGATGTCCCGTGCCACGGTGACGGCCAGCGCGAACAGTCGCCCCGTCTCCCGCAGCGGCGCCAGCGCCCGTGCGGGCGGCCGGTGCCCTCGGGCGTCCGCCCCGCGGCGGTAGCCCCCGCGTCGGACGCCTCGCGGCGGGTGGGCGGGGCGGGGTACGTCCGGGTGGTCGGCGGTCATGAGGCGGGACCGCCGACCGTACCGGCGGGGGCGTAGCTCCGCAGGATCGCGGCCCTGGCGGGCTCCGGCAGGTGGGGCAGCATGGCGAGGACCCGCTCGCGGCGGCGCGGCACGGCGGCACGGGGCGGCAGGCCGGCCGAGGGCTCCAGCTGGGGGGCGAGGGCGCGGGGAGCGTGCGAGGCGGGCGTGCGCTGCTCACGCGCGAGCGTCGCGGCGTCCTTCTCCTCCGACATGCCGATGGGGCCTTCGCGGCGCCCGCTGAGGAATTGAGCCACGACCGGCTCGTCGCTGGTGAGCAGGACTTCGCGCGGTCCGAAGGTGACCAGGTTGCGCCGGAACAGCATTCCCATGTTGTCCGGGACCGTGGCCGCGATGTCGAGGTTGTGCGTGACGATGAGCATCGTGGCGTCGATCTGGGCATTGAGGTCGATCAGCAGTTGCGAGAGGTACGCGGTGCGGACCGGGTCCAGGCCGGAGTCGGGTTCGTCGCAGAGGATGATCTGCGGGTCGAGGACGAGGGCGCGCGCCAGGCCGGCGCGTTTGCGCATTCCGCCGGATATCTCGCCGGGCAGTTTCCCTTCGGCGCCGACGAGTCCGACCATCTCCATCCGTTCCATGACGATGCGCCGGATCTCCGACTCCTTCTTGCGGGTGTGCTCGCGCAGCGGAAAGGCGATGTTGTCGAACAGCGACATCGAGCCGAAGAGCGCCCCGTCCTGGAACATCAGGCCGAACAGCTTCCGGGTCTCGTAGATGTCGCGCTCGGGACTGTTCACCATGTCGACGCCGTTGATGAGAACGCGTCCGTGCTCCGGTTTCAACAGTCCGATGATGGATTTCAGGAACACCGTCTTTCCGGTGCCCGACGGTCCGAGCATCACGCTCACCTCGCCGGCGGGCAGGGTGAGGGTCACGTCCTGCCAGACATTCTGTTTGCCGAAGGATTTGGTGAGTCCTTCGACGACCACTTCTGTTCCCACCACAACTCCCGGGTCCCGCTCTTGCTGGGGAAGTGACAAAAGTGCGTCGGGGGCCGCACGTTACGGTCACTCGGAGGACTTCGACAAGCGCCGCGTCACGACGTGCCCGGAGTGACCGGACGGTTTGTCACCGCATGACAAACCGGTTCCGTTTCCTTGTCGCCGCGTGCGCAGGGGCGCCCGCCGGGTTCACCGCTCGGGCTTCGGTTTTGGCGGGTCGGGGCAGTGTTCCGGCTGGCCCGGGGAGCACAGCACGCCCTGGGTCATCTTCGTGTGGTTGCCGCCTCCGGACAGGGAGGCCGTGAACAGCCGGTCCAGGTCCTCGGTGACACCGCAGCCGCGGAACGCGGGGATGGTGGCGGTGCCGGTCAGCGGGCCGCCGGTGACCACGGTGTAGCCGTGCGGCCGGCCCTCGGCGTCGTACGAGCCGCGGCCGGTCAGGGACAGTTCCATGGGCCGGGCGGTGCGGCACGCGGGTCCGACGTCGAGCGGGGTTCCGTTCACCTTCACGTCACGGAGCCGCACCCACAGCTTCGCGGTCCCCTTCGTGACCTCGGAGAACTGACCGTCGGGCGAGAAGTAGCTCCCGGTGGCGATCTCCATCGGCGCGTCCAGCGTGAATTCCGCGGTGGCCGTCGTCGGCATGAACCCGAAAGTGAGGAACGTCGAACGCACCGGGGGCAATTGCGGTTTCCCGTCGTATGCGAAAGTGGCGTCGCTGTACATGGTGAATACGAGCCCGTCGTCGCGGGGGCACTGGTAGGTCTGGGTGGCCTTCGCCATGTCGACCTTCATCAGCCCCGGGTCCTTGATGAACATGGCCGAGCCCAGTTTCAGGACGTTGGCGAAGCCGGCGATGTAGCCGTGGCTCGGTACGGGGTCCTGGGGCGTGGGCGGTTCCTCCACGCACTCGCCGGCCGGGCCGGTCCGGTGGCCGGGTTCCTCGCCGGTGGGCGGGCGTGGCGGCGGTGCGGGAGCCGCCCCGTCCGCCGGGTCGCCGGGGCGGGGGGAGGGCTCGTCCACGGCCGGTGGCCGCTCGTCCGCGCCGGGCGCCGCGAGGACCGCGACGCGGCCGATGGTCAGGTCCTGGTCCGGTTCCGGCTCGCAGGTGACGGAGAGCCCGGGCGGTGTCGTGGGGGTGCTGTCGGCCTGGCGCAGGAGCAGGTCCAGGGTGACGGGACCGGTGGAGAAGGTGAGGTCGCCCCCGGCGGAGGCGGTCACGGTGGGCACGCCGCCCGCGCCTTCGACGGTGTACGGCCCCGTGGCGGGCAGGGCACGATCGGGGGCGGTCAGCCGGGTCCAGGGCAGGTCCGCGGTGTCGTCGCCCTGTGCCACCCGCCCGGTGAGGCGCACCGCTCCGTTCGCGGTCGCCGCGCCGAGGGCGCCGAGCTCGGCCACCGCCTCCGCGGGCAGGCGCACGGCGACCCGCACGTCCGTGGGCCGCACCGGCCGGCCGGCCGCGGCCTGCTGCGGCAGTGCGGCCGAGACCCGTACCTCCGCCGGGTGTTCGCCGCCCGGCAGAGCGCACCGGTAGGCGAAGTCCACGTCGACGGGCCGCACGCCCTCGTCCACGGCGATCCCGGTGCCGGTGCCGGGCACGAGCCCCGCCACGAGGACCGTGGCACCGATCGACGCGGTGCGCGCCCAGGTCCGCCGGCGCGGGTTCCCGCCACTCGTACTGTTGCCCATCGGTCAACCCCCACATCACCCGCTGCCGTCCGTCTCCGCGGTGGAGGCGGACCCGCGCGTGGCCGTGCGGCCGGTGCTCTCCGGCCGCACGACTCGGTACGGGCCCGCCCTTGTGACGCTTACGGGCTGGTGACCGTGATGACCGGCGAGACCTTGTACGTGGCGCCGAACTTGGCCTTGTCACCGGCCTTGATCAGGCCGGCGCACGAGCCGGACGCGCTGCTCACCGTCAGCGCGGGCGTCGTGTCGGGCACGATCTCCAGCACGCCGGTGGCGTTGGTGTAGCTGCCGGTGTTGGCGGAGCCTTCGATCGTCGCGTTGCAGGTGCCCAGCAGGCTGGTTCCGGTGAGGGTCACCTTGATGCCGGTCAGCGTGCCCTTGGTGACGCCCCCGCCGTAGGTCACCCCGTTGAGCTTCATGGGCTGGACGGACTGCGAGACCCACTTCGACCCCAGCGGGCCGTTGCACTTGGTGGCGGAGGTGCCGAACGTGGCGCTGCCGATGGTGGCCAGGCCGGCGCCGCTCGCGTACACGCCGTCGACGGCGGTCCCGGTCGCGGCGTAGACGGAGCAGGTGATGGTGGCGCCGGTGGTGACGTTGGTGAGTACGGCGTTGGCGGCCGCGACGTTCGTGGCGCTGAAGGCGTCGTTGGCGGCCGGGTTGGCGACGGTCCACTGGGCCTGGGGGGCGGCCGAGGCGGTGGTCGCGGAGACTCCGGCGGCGGCCAGTAACGCGGCGGCGGAAATGGCGGAGATTCTGGTAATACGTCGCACGGGCTGTTCCCTCCTGAGGGGGTGGGGCGTACCTGATGACCGCTTTTCCCCGCCTTGTATGCGGCTCGTACACGGTGGGGAAAAGCGGCAGCGGCTCATTTCACGGAACGCGGGGCCTGTTTCGGACGGCCACCAGGTCGAGCACCTTGCGCGACCGACGCTACGAGCGAGTAACCGGCCGCGCAATACTCGCCCGTGAGTTTTCCCCACCACTCTTACCGGCGGGTATTTTCTTGTCGCCCGGGCAACAGATCGCCGGGGTTTCTTGTCCGCCGGTGAGTACTCCCGCCCCTTCGCCATCGCCTCGGCCGCCCCGGGGCCGGGGTGACGGTCGGGCTTCGGCCAGATATGCGCGGCGCGCCCGGCGCCCCGGTCCGAACTGATGCGCTTCCAGTAGCTCCTGGTCTATGTTCAGCACCCACGAAATGCTCGGCCCCCGTCCGCACGTGGGAGCGCTTCCCTCCACGCGCTCCCCCACCACCTCCCCACCGGCACACCCGGAGAAGGAGGGGCAACCCGCCATGCCCCGGTCCACCACCCAGCCGTCGGACGCGGGCGAGCCGCTGGGACCGCTCCCCCAGGAGTTCGCCGCCATCATCCGGCCCGAACTGCCCAGCCTCATCCAGGAGATAGGCATCGAGGTGACCCGCGCCCACCCCGAGTACGCCCGCCTCCTCAACGGTCCCTACGGCCAGGCGATCCGCCTCGGCGTGGAGCAGAGCATCTCCGCCTTCGTCGATCAGGTCGCCTCCCCCTCGGCCCCCACGACCCTGCGGGACGAGATGTGCCGGAGGTTCGGCCGGTTCGAGGCGTACGAGGGGCGCAGTATGGAGACCCTGCAGAGCGCCTACCGCCTGGGGGCCCGGGTGGCGTTGCGACGCGCCAAGAAGGTGGGGAGGCGCTACAACCTGTCCCCCTCCCTGATGCTCAGCTTCGCCGACGCCCTCTTCGCCTACGTCGACGAGCTGGAAGCCCTCTCCCGCGAGGGCTACTTACAGGTTCGCGCGGAGACCGTCGAACAGACCGAGGCGTTACGCAGACGGCTGCTCCACCTGGTCCTCGCCGGGCCGCCGGTGCCACGCACCGCCGTCGCCGACCTGGCCGAGCAGACCGGCTGGCCCCTGCCCGACCGGGTCACGCTCGTCGCCCTGCGCGCCCCGGCCCGGCTCTCCCGGTCCGGGAAACTCGACAACGATGTCCTGATCGACCTGAGCGACCCCCAGCCGCATCTGCTCCTTCCCGGCCCGCTGGACGACACGCGCAGACAGGCCCTCGAGGCGGCGCTGTCCGCGACCCGGGGCGCCGTCGGCCTCACCGTCCCGACCGCCTCCGCGGCGGACTCGCTCCGCTGGGCCCGCCGCGTGCTGGAGCTGATCGACGCGGGGGTCGTCGAGGACGCCCCGCTCACCCTGGCCGCCGACCATCTGATCACCCTCTGGCTCCTGGCCGACCCCGCCCTCGTGGACCAGCTCGCCGAGCGTGAACTCGCCCCGCTCGCCGGGCTCACCCCGACCCGCCGCGACCGGCTCGTCGAGACCTTGCGCATCTGGCTGGACACCCGCGGCACCGCCGCGCAGATGGGCGAGCTGCTCGACGTCCACCCCCAGACCGTGCGCTACCGGATGCGGAACCTGGAGGCGCGTTTCGGCGGCCGGCTCGCCGACCCCCGCTCCAGGTTCGCGACCGAGGCGGTGCTCCGGGCCCTGCACCTGCGCGCCGCGGAGACCGGGGGCCGGCACGGCGGCCGGCCCTCGCCCCGTACGGACCCGGCCCGCTGAACTCCCGCCGGTGGACCGGGGCGTCGGGTGATCGGCCCGCCTCCGGGACGGTCGGCCGCTCCCGCACAACCGAAAAGGTACGGTCACCGGAGCAAACGGTTGCAGCACAGATACAAACCCTTGGGGAAAACGGGAACCTGATGCTGTACCCATGGAGGGAGCACAGCAAACAGACGACTGCCACAAGCAGGCTTGACCAATGAAGGACTCCACGTGACCGCGTCGCCCCTCGTCCCCGTCCCGATCCCCGACCGGGTCGCCGCCCTCATCGGGTCGTGCATGCCGATCGGCATCCTGCAGGCGGAGCTCGACGCCGAGTGCGCGGCCCGTGAGGTGTACCGGTTCCGCGCGCCGCTGTGCTCCGAGGACCAGGCGGACCGCGAACACGCGCTCGCGGCGCTGGCCCGGGCGAACAAGGTGCTCGGCGCGTACAACCCCGGCCTGCTGCTGCGGCCGGGCGCGGCCTGGCGCTGAGCGGCCCGTCCTGGCGCGGCCGCCGCGCGGCAACCGGGGCCTCGCACGGCAGCCGGGCCCCGTGTGGGACCGGGCCCCGCCGGCCGCGCGGCGGGGCGCGTCATGACGAGCCGGCAGCCCCCCGACCGTCGGGGCCGGTACTCCCCCGGCCGTCGGGGCCGGTACTCCCCCGGCCGTCGGAGCCGGCCGGCCCGAGGACTTCCGCGGTGAGCCCGGCTCGGGCACCGAGGACCTCGATGCCCAGCAGACGCCCCGCCCCGTCGAAGTCCAGGGTCAGCTCGGTCCCTCCACCGGGGCCCGCGACCGTGACCTGACGGACGGCGGCGCCGTCGGGGACGCGGGCGGCGAGGGAGACGTACGCGGTGTCGTTCTCCCGGTCGTGGGTGATCTGCACAGGGCCGCTCCAGGACGGGGACCGGTCGTGGCCCGTCATTCCGCCGCCCCGGCCGGCGCTTCGGCCCCGTCCACGTACACCCAGGCGCCGTCGGCCTTCTCGAAGCGGCTGTGCTCGCGCATCGCGCCGGGCTCGCCCCGGTGGGTGTAGCGGGCGACGAAGGTGACCGTGCCGGTGGTGTGGAAGAGGGTGCCGTCCGTGGTGTCGACGATCTCCAGGCCCGTCCAGCGCATGGCCGGGTCGAAGTCGACGCTCCGGGGCCGGGTGGCCGGCGCCCAGGTGCGCAGCAGGTACGGCTCGTCGTGGACGGCGAAGGCGCTGTAGCGGGAGCGCATCAGCAGTTCCGCGGTCGGGGCGGTGGCTTCCCCGGTGTGAAACCGGCCACAGCAGGCCTGGTAGGCGGCGGGCAGTCCGCATGGGCAGGGGCCGTCGGCACGCACCTCGGGCGCGGGCCGCGGACGTCCGGCGGACCGCGCGTCGCGGGAGGTGGGACGGGGGGTGGGGCGGCGGGCGGAGGCGCGTCGGGGCATGTGCCCCATTCTGCCGGTCGGCGGCGAGCGCGCGATCCGGTGCCCATGTCGTGACGGAGAGTGGTGAGATCACCACGCCTCGACCGCGTACCGTCACATGTACCGAAGTTGACGAGTGATGGAGGGGATCATGCAGCCGTTCGCGTGCGGCTACGCGCGTCCGCAGAAGGCTTCGGAGGACGCCACCGCTCTCTACGTCTACGACCCGGCGCTCCAGCTGAACGTCCTGCCCGACGGGCGTCCGGCGATCAGTGACCGCGCGGTGCTGCTGGCCACCGGTACGACGACGTCCACCGCCGGTTCCCAGACGCACTTCGACGACTGAGCGACCCGGTCGGACACGCGCTGATGACCGTACTGGTCCTGACGAGTCCTCAGGACGTCACGGCCGACCTGGTGGTGGCCGAGCTGCACGAGCGGGGGATACCGCTGATGCGGCTGGACCCCGCCGATCTCCCCGGCGGGGCCGACCTGTCGGCCGAGTACGTCCACGGGGACTTCCACTGCCATCTGTCGGCGCAGGGCCGGATGGTCGGCTCACGGGCCCTGCGCTCCATCTGGGTGCGCAGGCCCGGCGAGCCGGCGGCACACGCGCCCGGTACGTCGGCGTGGCTGGGCGCCGAGACCGCTCAGGCGCTGTACGGGATGCTGTACTCGACGACCGCGCGCTGGATGAACCACCCCCGGCAGGCGGCGCAGGCCCGGTACAAGCCGTGGCAGCTGCGGGTGGCGCACCACAGCGGGTTCGCCGTGCCGCCCACCCTCGTCACGACGTTCCCGCGCGTGGCGGAGGAGTTCACGGCGCGGTACGGGCGGGTCGTCGTCAAGTCCCTGTCGGGGCCGCCGCGCGCCGAACCGCCGGTCGCGCTGCCCACCACGCTGGTGGAGCCCGGCACGGACTTCGCGGGTGTGGCGGCCGGGCCGACGCTGCTCCAGCGGTATGTGGCCAAGCGGGGCGACGTCCGGCTCACCTGCGTCGGCGGGCGGTTGTTCGCGGCGCGCAAGACGTCCGCCGACGGGCAGGTCGACGGGCGATACGGGGACACCGGCCACTCCTGGGAGCCTGCCGGGGTGCCCGACCGGACGGCCCGGTCCGTCCGCGCGTACATGGACCTGGCCGGTCTGGCGTACGCCGCGTTCGACTTCGCCGAGGACTCCGAGGGTCTGTGGTGGTTCCTGGAGTGCAACCAGGGCGGGCAGTTCGGCTTCGTGGAGCTGGAGACCGGCCAGCCGATCGCCGGCGCGGTCGCCTCCTGGCTGGGAGCCCCGCCGCCGGCCGGCTCCTGAGCGGCCCCGGTGGAAACCGGCCATTGTGCGACGGGGGAAGCGCACGGTGGTTCCGGGGCCCGGCGGGACGGCCCTAAGCTCCTGCCTCCGACGGGACGTTACCGCGGGTAAAGGCGGGTGGGGCATGCACCGTACGGGTACGACGCGACGCACCTTCATGGCGGGTGCCACCGCCGTCACCGGGGCACTCGGGGCGGGCGTCCTGCCACCCTCCCCCGCGGCGGCGGCCTCCCCCGCGGCGGCCTCCGGTGCGCCGGGCCCCTCCGTGGCGGTGCTCGGCGGCGGCGTCGCCGGGCTCACCGCGGCGCACGAGCTGGCCGAACGCGGCTTCCGGGTCACCGTCTACGAGCGCCGCGCGCTGGGCGGCAAGGCGCGCAGCATGGACGTGCCCGGCAGCGCGCGGGGCCGACGCCGGCCGCTGCCCGCCGAGCACGGCTTCCGCTTCATCCCGGGCATCTACCACAACCTGCCGGACACCATGCGGCGCATCCCCTTCCCCGGCAACGCGCGCGGCGTCTTCGACAACCTGGTCGCACCACGCGAGATGATGTTCGCCCGCACGGGCCGCGAGGACCTGCGGATGCCCATCCCGTGGCCGGGCCACCAGCCGGAGCGGCTCACACTGGACGACGTCCGCCGCGCCCTCACCGCGCTCGTCGAGACGGCCACCGGACTGCCCCTCCACGAGGGCGCCTACTTCGTCAACCGCGCGCTCGTCTTCCTGACCAGCTGCGACGAGAGGCGCGACACGGTGTGGGAGCGCACGCCCTGGTGGGACTTCACCCGGGCGGCGCGGATGTCGGAGACGTACCAGCGGATCCTGGCCATCGGCGTCACCCGCAACATCGTGGCGACCAAGGCGGAGGAGGCGAGCACCCGCACGGTCGGCACACTCGGCGAGGCGTTCGTCTTCAACGCGCTCGGCCGCGGCGCGGACGGCCCGCCGGACCGGATCCTCAACGCGCCCACCAACGAGGCCTGGATCGATCCCTGGGAGGCCCATCTGCGTTCCCTGGGGGTCGAGTTCCGGGTCGGCTGGACGCTGCGCGAGGTGCTGTACGGGGCCGGCCGGGTCACCGGCGCGCTGGTCGAGGACCCCGCGGGCGTACGCGGCACCGTCACCGCCGACCACTACGTCTGCGCGCTGCCGGTCGAGCACGCGCGCCGCACCTGGGGCGCGGCGCTGCGCGCGGCGGACCCGCAGCTGGCGCGGTGCGACGGGCTGCGGACGGACTGGATGACGGGCATCCAGTTCTACCTGACCGAGCGACCGCCGATGGTGCGCGGCCATGTCAACTGCGTCGACTCGCCCTGGTCACTGACGGCGATCGCGCAGGCCGGGCACTGGCCGGAGCGGGACTTCGCCGCCGACTACGGTGACGGAGTGGCCGTGGAGTGCCTGTCCGTGGACATCTCGGAGTGGGACAAGCCGGGGATCCTGTACGGGCGGACCGCCAAGCAGTGCACCCGCGAGCAGGTGGCGCGCGAGGTGTGGGCCCAGCTCAAGGCCGCCCTCAACGACACGGGCCGCACCGTGCTCAAGGACGGCGCCCTCCACTCGTGGTTCCTGGACCCGGGCGTGGACGGGCTCGGCACGCCGCATCCCACCAACGAGGACGAGCTGCTGATCCACCCGGTCGGCACGTTCGCCCTCCGCCCCTCGGCGGCCACGGCGGTGCCGAACTTCTTCCTGGCGGGCGACTACGTGGCGGTGGACATCGACCTGGCGACGATGGAGGGTGCCAACGCCGCCGCCCGCCAGGCGGTCAACGCCCTGCTGGAACGCGCCGGTTCGGCCGCGCCGCGGTGCGCCGTGAAGCCGCTGTTCCGGGCCCCGGAGATCGAGGCGCTGAAGCGGCACGACCGCACCCGGTACCGGCTGGGGCTGCGCAACGCGCTGGACGTCGGCTGAGGGCAGCCGCGCGCGGCCCCCGGCGGCGGACGGTCACGCTCCCCCGGCCCCGTCCGAGGAACGCCTCGGCCGGCGGGGTGTGCCCCCGGCGCGGCAGCGGTCGGCCGTGCCCGGACCCTCCCGCGCCGCCGGGTAGCGTGACGGCATGAAGCTGACGATTCTGGGTGGCGGCGGGTTCCGGGTACCGCTGGTGTACCGGGCGTTGCTGGGCGACCACGCGGAGGGCCGGGTCACCCGCGTGACGCTGCACGACGTGGACGCGGACCGGCTGGCGGCGATCGGCGGGGTGCTGGCCGAGCAGGCCCGGGACGTGCCGGACGCGCCGGCGGTGACGGTGACCACCGACCTCGACGAGGCGCTGCATGGGGCGGACTTCGTGTTCTCGGCGATCCGCGTCGGGGGGCTGGCCGGGCGGGCCGCGGACGAGCGGGTGGCGCTCGCCGAGGGCGTGCTGGGGCAGGAGACGGTGGGCGCGGGCGGTGTCGCGTACGGGCTGCGGACGGTCCCGGTGGCGGTGGACATCGCCCGCCGCGTGGCGCGGATCGCGCCGGACGCCTGGGTCATCAACTTCACCAATCCGGCCGGCCTCGTGACGGAGGCCATGTCCCGGGCCCTGGGCGACCGGGTGATCGGCATCTGCGACTCGCCGGTGGGCCTGGGGCGGCGGGTGGCACGCCTCCTGGGCGCCGACCCGGACCGGGCGTGGTTCGACTACGTGGGCCTCAACCACCTCGGCTGGCTGCGCGGGGTGCGGGTCGCCGGGCGGGACGAACTGCCGCGGCTGCTGGCGGACTCCGAGGCGCTGGGCTCCTTCGAGGAGGGCAGGCTGTTCGGCGCCGAGTGGCTCCGCTCCCTGGGCGCGATCCCCAACGAGTACCTGCACTACTACTACTTCGAGCGCGAGGCGGTACGGGCCTACCGCGAGGCCGCGCGGACCCGGGGCGCGTACCTGCGCGAGCAGCAGGCCGCGTTCTACGGCGCGCCCTCCCTGGAGAGCTGGCACGCCACCCTCGCCGAGCGCGAGGCCACCTACATGGCGGCCAACCGGGAGGCGGCCGGGGCCGGTGACCGGGCCGAGGAGGACCTGGAGCCGGGCGGCTACGAGCAGGTGGCCCTGGCGCTGATGCGGGCCATCGCCCGCGACGAGCGCGCCACGCTCATCCTGAACGTCCGCAACCGGACCACCCTGTCGGTGCTGGACGCTGACGCGGTCGTCGAGGTGCCCTGCTTCGTCGACGCCAACGGCGCCCATCCGGTGTCGGTGGCGCCGCTCCCCCACCACGCGGTCGGGCTGGTGACGGCGGTCAAGGCGGTCGAGCGCGAGGTGCTGGCGGCGGCGGAGAGCGGCTCGCGGGAGACGGCCGTGAAGGCCTTCGCCCTGCACCCGCTGGTCGACTCGGTGTCCGTGGCGCGACGGCTCCTGGACGCGTACGCGAAGGTGCACCCGGGGCTGGCCCATCTGGCCTGACGGTGGCCGACGGCGTTGTCTTTACCGCCCGTCGGGCGCACCGTACGCTCCCGCCCCATGGTTGCCCAACGCCTTGGACGAGCCGCCGCGCTGATCGGCGCGGCCTCCCTGCTCACCACCGCGCTGGTGGACTCCCGACCGGCCACCGCCGGGGAACGCCCACCGGTCACCGAGTCCGCCACCGTCGTCCCCGTACACACCACGGGCCCGGCGAACAAGCGGTTCAACCTGGTCCTCCTCGGGGACGGCTACACCGCCGGACAGCTCCCCGACTTCCGGGCCGACGTCGACAAGCACCTCCACGTGCTGTGGAGCATCGAGCCGTTCGCCTCCTACCGCTCCTACATCAACGTGTGGGCCGTCGAGGTGCCGTCCCCCGAGCCGGGTGTGGACTGCGATCCCGGCCTGGACGCGCCGCGCCGGGACACACCGCTGGGGATGGGCTTCTGGGGCGGCTGTGACGCGGGCAGCGTACAGCGGCTGCTGACCGTGGACAGCGGCGCCGCGAACGCGCTCGCCGACCTCGTGCCTGGCTCTTCGAGCGCCAACCGGCAGATCGTCGCCCTCGCCAACAGCGACACCTACGGCGGGGCGGGCGGCACCTATGCCACCGCGTCCGGCGGCAACGCCCTGTCCTCCCTCATCACCCCGCACGAGATCGGCCATTCGCTGGGCGGGCTCCAGGACGAGTACGACTACTACGGGCGCGGTGTGCCGGGCGGCGCGTACGAGGGCGGCGAGCCGTCGTCCGCGCACCACACGGTGTTCACGGAGCGGCAGATGAGGGAGCGGCGGGCCAAGTGGTGGCGCTGGCTGGGCGAGGAGAGCGAGTCGGGCGGTGTCATCGGACGGTACGAGGGCGGCCTGTACGGCACCAAGGGCGTGTGGCGGCCCAGCAGGCACTCGCTCATGAAGACCCTCGGGTACGCCTTCGACCAGGTGGGCCGCGAGGTCATGGTGCGGGCGATCTCCTCGAAGGTGAACCTGGTGCAGGGGCACACCCCGGACACCGCGCCGATCGGCGCCGACCGGACGGTGTGGGTGGAGACCCTGCACCCGCTGGGCGGTGAACTGGACGTGATGTGGCGGCTGGACGGACGCCCGGTGCGGCATGCGGCCGGCGCCCGCACGGTCGACCTGCGGCGGCTGGACGTGGCACCCGGCCGGCACACCCTGACGGCGACGGTCACCGACCCGACGCCGTTCGTGCGGGACCCGGCGATGCGCGGGTCGGCGGCGCTGACGCGGACGGTCACCTGGACCGTCGACACGGCGGTCACCACACGACCGGACCCGGTGGCCGCGGAGTTCACCGGGCACACCACCACCGACGCGCCCGTCGGGGCCTGGTCGGTCGTGTACGCCGACACCACGCACCCGGCCGACCGCACCCTCGCCGTCCAGTGGCGGCTGGACGGCCGGCGGGTGGTCGACGCGGGCAGCGACCGTGACCTGGACCTGTCTGCGCTGCGGCTGCGCCCCGGCACCACGCACACGCTGACCGCCCGGATCGCGGGCACCGACCGCGAGCTGCGCTGGACGGTCGACGCGACAGCGGCCCCGGCCGCGTACGAGCTGTCGGAGCCGCTGCGCACGGTCCACCGCCCGGGCCGTCCGGTGGAGTACGTGTACGACGGCCCGTTCACCATGAGACTGACCGCGCGCGACGACCGGGCCGGACACGTGGTCACCCAGTTCCGGGTGAACGGCGACGGCTGGTACACGTATTACGGCTGGCCGACGGACGCGCGGGCGCCGTTCCGCTTCACTCCGGGCGGCACGGAGATCGACGGCCTGGTGTACGGCAAGCTGGGCACCCCGCGCGCGGTGCCGTGGGACGACGCGACCCCCGAGTACGGCACGCACACCGTGGAGTACCGGACGATCGACTCGGCCGGGAACACCGGCCCGGCGAAGAGGTTCCTCGTCACGCTGGTGCCGCCGGCCGCCCGCTAGCCCCTACGGCTTGCGGGCCACGCCGGCGTACCCCGGGATCGGTTCGTCACCCGCGACCGGGACGACCTCGCCGAGTTCCGGGTGCCAGTCCGTGGTGAGCGAGACTCCGGGCTCGGTGAGTTCCAGCCCCTCGAAGAAGCGGGTGAACTCCTCGCGCGTGCGCGGACGCAGCGTGAGGCCGCGCGCCTGGTACATCGCCCGCGCCTTGGCGGCACCCTCCGGGTCGAAGTCCCCGGTGACCTGCGACAGGACGACGTAGCTGCCGGACGGCAGCCGCTCGACGAGCCGGCGGAGCAGCTCGTACGCGCCGTCCTCGTCGTCGACGAAGTGCAGCAGGGCGAGCAGGGACAGGGCGACCGGCCGGGTGAGGTCCAGGACCTTCCCGGCCCGTTCGAGGATGCTCTCCGGCTCTCGCGCGTCCGCCTGGATGTACTCGGTGGCTCCCTCGGGGGTGGAGCGCAGCAGCGCCTCGGCGTGGGCGAGGACGATGGGGTCGTTGTCGCAGTAGACGACCCGTGACGCGGGGGCGACCTGCTGGGCGATCTGGTGGAGGTTGGGCTCGGTCGGGATGCCGCTGCCGATGTCGAGGTACTGGCGGACGCCCTGGGCGCCGAGCCAGCGGGTGGCCCGGTGCATGAAGGCCCGGTTGACCCGCGCCATGTCACGTCCCCGGGAGTCGATGGTGAGGAGCTGTTCGGCCATCTCCTCGTCGACCGGATAGTTGTCCTTGCCGCCCAGGAACCAGTCGTACATGCGGGCCGGGTGTGGCTTGCTGGTGTCGATCCGGGTCATGCGGCGCTCCCCCTGGCGATGTGGACGGACGTGGACGTGGAGTCAGGTGAGGAGGAAGTCGGCCTTGCCCGACTTGGCCCCCTGGATGAACGCGGCGATCTCCCCGTGCGTGTAGATCAGCGCGGGACCGTCGGGGTCGGCGGACTGGCGGACCGCGACCCGGCCGTCGGCCAGCTTCATCGCCTCGACGCAGTTGCCGCCGTTGCCGCCGCTCCACGGCTTGTGCCACCCCTCGGCCCCGAGCTCGGCGGCGGGCATGCCGTTGTAAATGCGCTCTGCGCTATCCATTCACAGCTCCTTGCGGACATCCTTGAGGATCTCCTTCGTACGTTGTGCCGTGGCGGCCTGTGCCGCCATGCGGTCCATGACCTCGAGGTGCGAGGCCACCTCGGGGCGCGCGTCGAGGTAGACCGCGCCGGTCAGGTACTCGCTGTAGACCATGTCCGGGAGTTCGGGCACGGCGAAGCGGAAGAGGACGAACGGTCCGTACGTGCCGGGGTGGTGACCGCTGGCGAACTCGGCGATCTGGAGGGTGACGTTCGGCAGCTCGGCGGCCTCCAGGAGCCGGTCGATCTGCGCCCGCATCACGGCGGGGTCGCCGCCCACGGGACGGCGCAGCACCGTCTCGTCCATGATCACCCAGAGTTTCGGCGCGTCGGGGCGGGTGAGCAGGGACTGCCGTTCCATCCGGAGGGCGACGTGACGTTCGATGTCCTCGTGCTTCACCTGGCCGACGGCGCCACCGCGCAGGATGGCACGGGCGTACTCCTCCGTCTGGAGGAGGCCGGGAACGAACTGCGGTTCGTAGGCGCGGATGACGCTCGCGGCGCCCTCCAGGCTCACGTACATGCTGAACCAGCCCGGCAGGACGTCGTGGAAGCGCTGCCACCAGCCGGGCTTGTTGGCGTCCTCGGCAAGCTGTACGAAGCCCTCCGCCTCGTCGGCGGGAACCCCGTACGCCTGGAGCAGGAGCTGTACGTAGGGGATCTTCAGCGCGACTTCCGCGGTCTCCATCCTGCGGATCGTGGCCGGGGCCACGCGGAGCACCTTGGCGGCCTCTTCACGCTTCAGGCCCGCCCGCTCCCGCAGATCCTGCAGACGCTTGCCGAGTACGACCTGTCCCACGGTGGGGGCGGACCGCGGCTCGCTCACTTAAGACCTCCCCACGCGCTTTTTCGATGAGTGTGCCATGCGACGGGCACAGAGAACACCACACTCTGCAATTTTCAGAGTGCCACTTGCCAAGTGTCCGCGTCGGGAGGAAAGTATTCCGGTGAACCAGTTGGTGAACCAGTTCACGCGGCTGCCGCGCTCTGCCACGGGAGAGGCGACGTACGGCGCCGCTCCCCCACGTTAGGAATCGGTCGTGGCTCCTGGTAATGCGCTCACCCCCCGGCTCAGAGCCCCACGACCCCCGATGTCCGCCGATGTCCGCCGCTTCTCCTTCGAACTTCCCGCGCGCGCGGAGTCGGTCGCCAGAGCCAGACACCTCGTCGAGGAACGGCTGGTGCTGTGGGAGGTGGACGGCACGGTGTGCGAGGCGGTCACGCTCGTCGTCTCCGAGCTGGTCACCAACGCCGTGGTGCACACGGTGAGCCACCGGGTGGTCTGCGAGCTGCGGGACTGCGGCCGGCAGCTGCGCGTCTCGGTCCAGGACGAGGGCTGCCCGGCCGCCTCGCCGAGGCTGCGCCGTGGTTCGCCCGAGGAGGGCGGCCGGGGACTGCTGCTCGTGGACGCCGTCAGCAGCGCGTGGGGCGCGCATGACGCGCGGCACGGGGCCGGGCGTGTCGTCTGGGCGGAACTGGGGCACGACGGCGGCACGGCGGGGCCGTGCTGAGGACGATGGCCACGCTGCTCTCGGCGCGTGGCCGGCGGCAACCGGCGGCCCGGCACGCCGATCCCGACGGGGAGGTACGGCTGACGCTGCCGCCCACGTTGCCCGCCACGCTGGGCTGCGACGCGGTCGGGGTACCGGCGCGGTACGGCTTCCGGCTGCTGTCGCGGCTGCCGGGCAACGGCTGTGTGTTCGCCGACACGGACTGGTGGTGGTGGATCGTCCCGGCCGGGTCGGACGCCGACCTGCGGTGGCCGCTGCCGTCCTGTTACGCGGCGGGCGCGTACGTCCCCGACCGGCGGCCCCGGCTGATCCACCGGCCCGGCACGACGTCGCCGTACACCCCGCCCATCCCGCTGTACCTCATGATCTGCCAGCTCACCGGGGTCGCCCCCGCCTGGACCGTCCCGGGCGTCGGCACCCGCCTCTGACCCATCCGACCGCTGTGGCCCCGGCCACGGCGGGCGG
>NZ_BAAASR010000038.1:28439-39927 GCF_039532985.1 Streptomyces gobitricini
CCGGCTCGCGCGGCCCCGGCTGGGGGGCGGGGCCGCGCGAGCCGCGGGTACGCCACCGTCGTCCCGTACGTCCGGCCTGAGGGCCCCGCCACGGGGCCGGGCCACCCACGGGGGACGGGCCGCGCCTCACCGGCCATGAGCCCGTGCGCGGCGCGTCCGGAACCCGGCACCAGGCCCCCCGGCGCGGGGCCTGCGCCCCCCTGGGCCCCTCCGCCCCGGCGGCGCGGCAGCCAAGGCACCCCCACGGCCCTCGCACCGGGCCCGCCCCCGCCGGGCGCCACCCGGCACGACGAGCCGCCCGCACGGCGCGATCCGCCCGGCGCGGGGACCACGCGGAGGCCGCCCCCAGGAGCCCGCCCTCGCGCGGGGCCGCGCGCGCGTCCGGCCAGCCCGAGGGCCCTGCACGGGCGCCGCCACCGGTCCGCGACGCCGTACGCCCCGGGGCCTGCCCCCGTCCGCAGGGACCGGCACCCGCGCACGGAGTGCCCGCACCAGTCCGGGGCCCGGGGGCCCGGACCGGCACCCGCGCACGGAGTGCCCGCACCAGTCCGGGGGCCCGGCACGGGGCCAGGCACGAAGGCCCGTACCGGCCGGGGCGGGGCGTTGGCCGCGGGGCGACGAGCCCGCCCGTGGCGGGTGCCCCCGGCCCTGCCCTCGGGCCGCGCGGGGGTGACAAGGGTTTTCCCCGTATCGGGTTCCTCGCGGGTTTCCCTACTGTCTGCCGCACCGGCGGTTCCCAGCCACCTGCCTGTCAGGTGCATGTAACACGGGACTCCGCCGGGGACGGCCCCGCCCCAGGGGCCGTCGCGTCGGCGGCGGCGCAACGGGCGTACCCGGCCCGGGGACGACGGAGTGCCACCCCCCACGGCACATCCACGATCCCCATGCGCCCGCCGCCCGTCGCGCCCTGCACCGTCAGCCGCTCCGGGAGTCGCCGGAGCTGCCCTGAAAGGGAACACCTTGAACGGTTCCAGGCGGAGACTCATATCCGTCGTGGCGGCGAGCGCCACGATTCTCGGCGTGACCGCCACCTCCGCGGTGGCCCTCGCCGGAGAGGCCACCCCCACCCCGAAGCCGACCGCCCCGGCCTCGCAGACCATGTCCGCGGCCACGCTGCCGAGCGCCCCCGTGGACAAGGTCATCGTCACCTACAAGTCCCGCGCCGCCGAGGCCACGTCGAACGCCGCGGCCAGGAACGACGCCGCGGCCAAGGGCGCGGAGACGGGCGAGAAGCTCAGCTTCGAGCGCCGCCTGGCGACCGGCGCCGCGCTGGTCGACCTCGGCGCGGAGGCCACCAAGCAGGACGTCGCGGAGGTCATGGACGCCTTCCGGGCCGACCCGCAGGTCGCCTCCGTGGAGGCCGACATCCGCGCCTACGCGATGGCCGTCACCCCCAACGACACCGAGTACGCCCAGCAGTGGGACCTCTTCGAGCCCACCGGCGGCATGAACGTGCCCGGCGCCTGGGACAAGACGACCGGCAGCGGCGTCACCGTCGCGGTCATCGACACCGGCTCCGCCGCGCACAGCGACCTGAGCGGGAACACCGTCGCGGGCTACGACTTCATCTCCAGCTCCGCCGACGCCCGCGACGGCAACGGCCGCGACGCCGACCCCAAGGACGAGGGCGACTGGAACGCCACCGACGGCGAGTGCGGCACCGGCTCCCGGGCGAGCAACTCCTCCTGGCACGGCACGCACGTGGCCGGCACCATCGCGGCGACCACGCACAACGCCAAGGGCGTGGCGGGCGTCGCGTACGGGGCGAAGGTCCAGCACGTGCGCGTGCTCGGCAAGTGCGGCGGCTCGTCCTCGGACATCGCCGACGCGATCACCTGGGCCTCCGGCGGCAGCGTCCCGGGCGTCCCGGCGAACCCGAACCCGGCCAAGGTCATCAACATGAGCCTCGGCGGCGCCAGCTCCACCTGCCCGACCGTCTACCGGAACGCCATCGACGGAGCCGTCGCACGCGGCGCCACCGTCGTCGTCGCGGCCGGCAACAGCAACGCCAACGCGTCCGGCTTCACACCCGCCAACTGCGCGGGCGTCATCAACGTGGCGTCCACCAGCCGCGAGGGCAACCGTTCGTACTACTCGAACTACGGCTCCATCATCGACGTCTCGGCCCCGGGTGGTGAGACCCGCCGCGCCACCGACACGCCCGGCACCGTCACCACCCCCGAGAACGGCATCCTCTCCACGCTGAACTCCGGCACCACCACCCAGTCGCTGGAGAACTACAAGCCCTACCAGGGCACTTCGATGGCCGCCCCGCACATCGCCGGGCTCGCCGCGCTGCTCAAGTCGGCCAAGTCGACGCTGACCCCGGCCGAGATCGAGTCCGCGATCAAGGCCAACGCCCGCCCGCTGCCCGGCACCTGCTCCGGTGGCTGCGGCGCCGGTATCGCGGACGCGACCAAGACCGTGAACGCCGTGACCGGTACCACCACCCCCGGTACCGGAGCGGTGTTCACCAACACCACGAACGTTACGATCTCGGACAACACCACCGTGACGTCCCCGATCGCCGTCACCGGCCGCACCGGCAACGCCCCCACGGCCCTCAAGGTCGATGTGGACATCAAGCACACCTGGCGCGGTGACCTGGTCATCGACCTGGTGGCCCCGGACGGCACCGCGTACCGGCTGAAGAGCTCCAGCGGCAGCGACTCGGCGGACAACGTCCTCGCCACCTACTCGGTGAACGCCTCCGCCGAGGCGGCGAACGGCACCTGGAAGCTCCAGGTCCGGGACGTGGCGTCGGGTGACACCGGCTACATCGACTCGTGGGGCCTGACCTTCTGATCGACCCGCAGTCAGGACATCTCCACAGGTCAGGGGCGTGCCCGCGGCAATTCGCCGCGGGCACGCCCGCTTGTGTGTTCGTCCACATACCGGACAGCACACCTGGATTCCCGGGGTCCAGTTCGTATGCTGCGCTCGCGAGCGGATCGCGGAACGGATCGCGGAACGGATCGCGACAGGGCGCGGGCAGGGGGTCCGTGCGCCGGAGGGTGGTGGTCGCAGATGAGGTCGGTGCCGTACCCCTCCACGCCGTGCGCCCCCGCGTCGCACGGCGCCACGCCCTACGCCGCCGCGGCGTACGGTTCCGGCCAGGCCGACCGGGCGGCGCCCGTCGGGCGGGCCGAGCTGCTCTCCCGGCTCGAACGCGTGCTGCTCAACCGTGGGCGCGCCCTGCTCACCGGGCCCCCCGGGGTCGGCAAGACGGAGGTCGCCGAGGCGGCCGCCGACCAGGCCTCGGCGCGCGGTGAGACGGTGGTGTGGCTCGCCCCGCAACCCGCCGATCACGCCATGCCCGGCGCGGCGGCTGCCGCGCTCATCGCCTCCGTCCCCGCCTTCGCGCTGGAGGGCCTGCCGGGGCCGCAGCGGGACGCCGTCGCGGTGCTGTGCCGGGAGTCCGTCGCGCTGGAGAACGGCTGGGACCCGATCGCGCTGCGGCTGGCCGTCGCCGGCGTCCTGCGGACCCTTGCCGAGCGGTCCCCCGTCCTCCTGGTCGTCGACGACGCCCAGCGCATCGACGCCGACAGCGCGGACCTGCTCCGCTTCGCCCTCCACCTCGCGCCGCCCGCGCTGCGGGTCGTCGCCGTCGAGACGCCCGCCCCGTACGCCGTCGGCGGCGCCGACGGCGGTGGCGCGCCCATGCCGCTGTGGGTGGCCTCCGAGGCCGACGTCCTGCTGGTGCCGCCGCTCCAGGCCGACGAGATGGCCGAGCTCCTGGTCCACCACCGGTTGCCGTCCCGGCTCGCGGGGCGCATCCACCGCGCCAGCGGCGGCAACCCGCGTCTCGCGCTCGCCGTCGGCCGGTCGCTGGCCGACTCCCGGACGCCGGTGCACCACGCCGAGGCGCTGCCCCTGTCGGGCCGCGCCCGGGACGTGACGCGCAGGATGCTCGCACCCGCCTCCGCACCGGTACGGGCCACGCTGCTGCTGGCCGCTCTGGCGCTGCGCCCGACCACCGCGCTGCTGCGCCGGGCGGGCCGCCCGACGGCGGAGGCGGAGCTGGCCGCCGCGGAGCGGGCCGGGCTGATATCGCTCACCGAGGACGGGACGGTCGCGTTCACGGCCGGGCTGCTGCCCTCCACCCTCGTCCACGACACCTGCTGGACCGAACGGAGCCGGGGGCACGCCGCGCTCGCCGCGGTGGCGGACGATCCGGTGGAGGCGGTACGGCACCGGGCCCTGGCCAACGACGTGCCGGACGAGGACCTGGCCGCCGAGGTCGCGGTGGCGGCCGACACCGCGCGCCGGCGCGGCAACAGCGCGCTCGCCGCCGAACTGGCGCTGCTCGCCGCCGAGACGACGCCCGCGGGGCTGGGGCGCCGCCGGCTGGAGCGGCTGGTGGACGCCGCCGAGGAGGCCGCGCGGGCCGCCCGCGCGGATCTCGCGATGCGTGCCGCCGCCGACCTGCTGGCACGCGACGCGACGCCCGCCGACCGGGTCCGGGTGCGGCTGGCCGTGCTGGACACGGCGGGGCAGGGGCTGACCGATCTGGACGAGATCTATGTGCACGCCATGGAGGACTCGGAGGGTGAGCCGGCGCTGCGGGCGGCCGTGCAGCTGCGGCTGGCGGTGAAGTACGTCCTCGCGGACGGCGATCCGGTGCGGTCCCGGACCGCGGCGGTCGAGTCGGCGGCCCTCGCCATGTCCGTGGGCGACCGGCACACCGCCGCTCAGGCGCTGACCCAGCAGGCGCGGATCGACCGGGTGCTCGGGTCGCCGGACGCGGAGCGGACGCTGGCCGAGGCGCGCGCGCTGGAGATGACGGACCGGCCACTGGGCGTCCGCAACACGGCCCAGATCCTGACGATCCGTCATGCGCTGTTCGACGACCGGCTCACCGAGGCGCGGGACCAGCTGTACGCGCTGCTTCCGCTGGTCGAGCGGCGCGGGCCGGTCGAGGACGCGATCGAGCTGTTCCGTACGCTCGCCGAGGTCGAGGCGCGGCGCGGCCAGTGCGCGGCGGCCCTCGCGCACGCCGGCCGGTCGCTCGCCCTGACGCTGGAGGCCGGCCTGTCACCGGGACCCGCCTGGTACGCGCTGGCGCTGGCCGAGACCGCGGGCGGCAGCTTCGCGCGGGCGGCCGGGTACGCGCGGCGCAGCGTCCGGGCGTCCGAGGAGGAGGGCGACCACGTCTTCCTCTCGCGCAGCCTGTACGCGCTCGGGCGGGTCCAGCTGGTCACCGGGGACGTGGCGGGGGCGCTGGAGACGCTGCGCCGGGTACGGGACGGGGAGAGCGCCCAGTGCGCGGTCGACCCCTCCATGCTGCGCTGGCACGAGGAGCTGGCGGAGGCGCTGCTCGCGGGTGACGCCCTGGAGGAGGCCCAGGCGCTGCTCGCCGATGTGGGCCCGGTCGCGGAGCGGCTCGGCCGCTCGACGGTGCTGCTGGGGTGCGACCGGGTGTACGCGCTGTGCCTGGCGGCGGGCGGGAAGACCGATGAGGCGGTCGATCTGCTCGTCGAGACCGCCGACCGGTTCGCCGGGCACGGGCTCGTGCTGGAGCAGGGGCGCTGCCTGATCGCCCTGGCGCGGGTGGAGCGGCGGCGGCGCAGGCGGTCGGCCGCGCAGGCGGCGATGCAGGCGGCGGCGGCCGTCTTCGAGCGGGCGGGCGCCGTGCCGTGGCTCGGACTGACGGCGGAGAGCCCGCCTCCCGCCGATCCCGCGGTGGCCCCCGCCGCCGGGAGCGCCCTGTCCCGGCTGACCGAGGCCGAGCTGCGGCTGGCCCGGCTCGTCGGGGAGGGGGCGAGCAACCAGGAGGCCGCGGCCCGGCTGTATCTGAGTGTGAAGACGGTGGAGGCGCGGCTGACCCGCATCTACCAGAAGCTCGACGTCCGCTCCCGCGCCCAGCTGGCGACAGCGCTCAACGGACTCGCCGCGCCCTCGCGCTGACCGCTTCCCGGCGGGCGGCGGTGGCCGCCTGCCGGGTCCGGTCGAGCGGCATACGCTGGAAACAGCGCAGTCGTTCCGATGTCGGGAGGCGTCATGACGTTCGTGCAGATCATCGACTGCAAGACCGACAGGGTCGAGGAGATGAACCGGCTGATGGACAGCTGGGCCGAGGCCACCCGGGGCAAGCGGACGGCGACCCACGCGCTGATGGGCCGGGACCGTTCGGACTCCACCCATGTCCTGGAGATCGTGGAGTTCCCCTCGTACGAGGAGGCGATGGAGAATTCGAGACTGCCGGAGACCGACCGGATCTTCCGGGAGATGACGGCTCTCTGCGACGGTGAACCCACCTTCACGGATCTCGACGTCCTCCGCGACGAACAGCTCAACAAGCTGGTCGTCGAGAAGTTCGTCGACGAAGTGATCAACCAGGCGAACAGCGACGCGGCCGACGAGCTCTGTGCCCCGGGCTACCGGGAGCACGACCCGTCCCTGCCGTCCTACGACGTGGACCTGGAGACGGCCAAGGCGGAGAACCGGGAGATCATGCAGGCGTTCCAGCCGACGTGCACCATCGAGGGGCTCGTCGCCGAGGGCGACACCGTGTGCCTGCGGATGTCGTTCACGGGCCGGCACGTCGGCGCGTACCGGGGCATCGAAGCCAGCGGCCGGGAGGTGTCCGGCACCGGTCACGCCACGTTCCGCTGCGAGGGCGGCAAGATCGCGGAGAGCTGGTGGAACGTGGACGACCTGGGTCTGATGCGGCAGCTGGGAGTCGTACCGGAGTAGTGCCGCGGGAGCCGCCGGGCGGCGCCGGTGGGAGACCGGCACCGCCCCCGCACCCCGGCGTGGCGCGCCGGGCCCCGCCCCCGCGTTCCGGGGAGCCGGCGTGCGCGGCGTCGAGGGGCGGCGGGGGCTCGTCACGTCCTCGTGCACCGGGCGGCGGCGCGGAGCCCCGGCCGGTGCGGCGTTCCGGCGTGGCCGGCCGCGCCGGCGGGTGCGGGTGCGGATCCGCCGTCAGCCGTGTCCCGGTCGGCCGATCAGGCCCTGAGCGGTCAGTTCACCGGCGACGAGGGCGGCGTACTCGGTGGCTCCGCGTACCGACGTGTGGGTGTTGTCGCGCTTCTCGTCGGTGAGGTACAGGGCCTTGGAGGCCTGCGGGCCGAGCGTTTCGACGCGCGCCTTGGTGAGCGCGGTGAGATCCACCAGCGGGGTGCGGAGGGTGGCCGCGAGCGCCCGGATCTCGGCGGGGTGGTCGACGCCGAGGCCGTTGACGAGCAGGGCGGTGCCGTTGTCCAGGGTGCCGTCCGCGTTGAACCAGCGGCGGACGACGGGGGTGACGAGGACCGGCCGTCCGCCTTCGGCCCTGACGCCTTCGACGAGAGCGGTCAGGTTGGCGCGGTAGGCCTGGGCGTCGGTCCGTTTGTCGTTGTGGGCGAGTTGGACGAGGACGAGGTCGCCGCGGCCGATCCCCCGGCGGACGGCCGGGAACAGGGCCGGGTCGGTGAGGTAGCTGACCGTGCTCTCGCCGGAGTCGGCGTGGTTGGCGACGACCGTGCCGCGCTCCAGCAGGCTCGGCAGCCGCTGTCCCCAGCCGGCGTACGGGGCCTCCGGCTGGTCGCAGACCGTGGAGTCTCCGACGAGCACGATCCGGCGGGTGGCGCTCGGCGCGGGCGTGACCCGGATCGCGGCGAGCGCGGGGGCCGGCCCGTCGAGGGTGAGGTCGAGTCCCGGGGTGCCGGCGGGGCCGGTGGGCTCGCCCTCGGGGGTGCGTACGTCGACGGTGAAGGAGCGCCGGACGTACTGTCCGGCCGCGGTGGTGGTCTCGGGCAGCATCGCGCGGCGGGTCTCGGCCAGGACCGAGGTGGTGGCGGGACGGTCGCCGCCGAGGGTGAGCGTGACGTCGTACGCGCCGGGCGGGACGTCGAAGTGGCAGACCACCGGGGCGGTACCGGTGCAGTGGCCGGTGCCGGAGCCGTACGGCGCGGAGGCGAGGGCCGGGGCGGTGGGCAGGCCGGCCAGGGCCGCCAGGGCGGTGACGAGGACGGCGGGGCGTGTCCCGCGGACGGTCATGCGCCGGCCCCGGGCCCGTCGGCGACCGGTACGCCGAAGTCCGGGGTGCCGTCCGGATTCCAGTGGAGCCGCTGGACACGGGTGTGGCGGTTGGGGTCGTTCAGCGGGTCGCCGGTGATCTCCTTGTACTGGCGGGCGTGGTAGACGAGGACGTCGGTGCGGCCGTCCTCGGCGACGGTGAAGGAGTTGTGCCCGGGGCCGTACTGGCGGGTGGTGTCGTTGCTGGTGAACACCGGCCGCGGCGACTTGGTCCAGGAGCGCGGGTCCATCAGGTCGCTGTCGGCGTCGGCGGTGAGCAGGCCCAGGCAGTAGTTGCTGTCGGTGGCGCTGGCCGAGTACGTCATGAAGACGCGGCCGTTGCGCCGGATGAACGCGGCGCCCTCGTTCACCTTGAAGCCGACGCGCTCCCAGTCGTATTCGGGGGTGGTGAGACGGACCTGCGGACCGGTGAGCGTCCAGGGGTCGGCCATCCGGGACAGGAAGACGGCGGTGTTGTTGTCCATGCCGGGCTCGTGCTGCGCCCAGGCGAGGTAGCGGGAGCCCCGGTGGGTGAAGGTGGTGGCGTCGAGCGAGAAGGTGTCCCAGGCGGTGACGATCCGCCCCTTCTCGGTCCAGGTGCCCTTGAAGGGGTCCCTGCTGGCGTTCTCCAGCACCCACATGCGGATCTTCCAGATGTCGTCCGCGGGTGCCGCGGCGAAGTAGATGTACCACTTCCCGTCGATGTGGTGGATCTCCGGCGCCCAGATGTGCGCGCCCATGTCGCCGCTGTCGTGCTTCCTCCAGATCACCGCCTCCTCCGCGGTGGCGAGGCCGCGGATGGTGCGGGAGCGGCGCAGGATGATGCGGTCGTACTCGGGGGCGGTGGCGGTGAAGTAGTAGGCGCGGTCGGTGTGGCGGTGGATGTGCGGATCGGCGCGGTTGCGTACGAGGGGGTTGGCGTAGGCGCGCTGCGCGGCGGTGGTCGCCGGGGCGGCGCTCGCGACTCCCGGCGCGGCGGCGAGCGCGCCCACGGCGAGGGCGCCCTGGAGGAGCAGGCGGCGGGTGGGGGGTGTGGGGTCGTGGCTCATGCGGGGGTGCCCTTCCGTCCCGGTGTCGGGCCCAACGGCCTTACGGAGACCGCTTGTTCGGGATCCCGAACATCATCTGCAATACCGAACGGCGAAACGGTAAGGGCGTGGTACGGGAAGGTCAACGGGTCCGACGTGATTGGTGCGGCCGCCGGCCCGTGGGCCCCGGCCACCGCGGTGCTCTCGCCGGTGCGTAGGCGCCGGGCGCGGCGCGGTCCGGGCTGCCGGCCGGGCAGCGGGGGCCCCGCGGACGCGGCCGGCCGGACGTGCGGGGGTTCGCCGCTCACCCCCGTGGCCGGGGCCAGGCCGCCGGGGCTTCGGCCCGGCGCCGGCGGCGGGGCGGCATCATGGACACATGCGAACCCGGCCTGTGCTCGTCTTCGACGGTGACTGCGGCTTCTGCACGGCCTGCGTGGCCTTCGTCGGGCGCCGGCTGCGCCCCGACTGCGACATCGTGCCGTGGCAGTCGGCGGATCTGGCCGCGCTGGGGGTGACACCGGAGCGCGCCGGCCGTGAAGTGCTGTGGGTGACCCCTGTCGGCAGGGTGTACGGCGGCGCCCAGGCGGTGGCGAAGATCCTGCTGCGCGCGGGCCGGGGCTGGGCGCCGCTGGGGGCGCTCCTCCTGGTGCCTCCGGTGCGGTGGGCCGCCCACGGGGTCTACCGGCGGGTGGCGGACAACCGCCACCGGTTGCCGGGCGGCACGGGAGCGTGCGCCGTTCCCGCGCGGCGCCCGAACGGCGTCTGATCGCGGGCCGGCGCCCCGCACACCGATGCCCTACGCGCGGGACCGGGCGGGCGGCCCGGGCCGGCACCGCGGCCACCGCCTCGGCACCGGACCGGGGCGGCCGCGACCGGCCGCCCCGGTGTCAGTGCGTCAGCAGGGAGTCGTCCTCCGGGCGTGCGCCGGGGAGGCGGTGGCGGGCGGCGACCAGGGCCGTGTCCACGTCCCCGGTGCCCGTGGCCACGCACAGGGTGCGGGCGAGTTCGGCCATGCGCTCCCGTACTTCGGGGCTGCCCGCCTCGGCATGCAGCAGTTCCAGGGTCGTGTACTGCTCGACCAGGTTGTTCAGGACGGCGGGGTGAGCCATCAGCACGGCCGGTCTCCTTCCTGACGCCAAGCGCCGGTTGTCCGCGTGAGGCCCTGCTACCCGGTGATCCGTTCCGCATGCCCCGGCGTCCTGGGCTAGCTTCACCCTCATGACCAGCGCCGCAACCCCCAGCTTCGCCGAAACGCTGACGTCCCCGGGCTCCCCCGTCGTCCTCGACGGCGGGCTGGCCGGCCGACTGGAGGCCGCCGGGCACGACCTGAGCGACGGTTTGTGGTCGGCGCGGCTCCTCGCCGAGGGGCCGGAGGCGATCGTCGCCGCGCACCTCGCCTACTACCAGGCCGGCGCGAGCGTGGCGACGACCGCGAGCTACCAGGCCACCTTCGAGGGCTTCGCGCGTCGCGGCATCGGGCACGACCGGGCGGCAGGACTCATGGCACTCGGCGTGGAACTGGCGCGAGAGGCCGCCCGGCGGGCCGAGGCGCAGGCACCGGGACGGGCGCTGTGGGTGGCCGCCTCCGCCGGACCGTACGGTGCGATGCTCGCCGACGGGTCGGAGTACCGGGGCCGGTACGGGCTGACCGTCGCCGAACTGGAACGGTTCCACCGCCCGCGGCTGGAGGTACTGGCCGCCGCCCGCCCGGACGCCCTCGCGCTGGAGACCGTGCCGGACGTGACCGAGGCGCGGGCGCTGGTGCGCGCGGTACGGGGTCTCGGCGTACCGGCATGGCTGTCGTACAGCGTCGCCGGGCACCGGACACGCGCGGGCGGGTCCCTGGAGGAGGCCTTCGCGGTCGCGGCCTCGGCGGAGGAGATCGTCGCCGTCGGGGTGAACTGCTGTGCGCCCGAGGACGCCGCTCACGCGGTCGCGGTGGCGGCCCGTGTCACGGGAAAACCGGTGGTGGTGTACCCGAACAGCGGCGAGGTGTGGGACGCCGGGGCCCGTGCCTGGCGTGGTCGTCCGACGTTCTCCGCCGAGCGGGCCGCCGGCTGGCGGCAGGCCGGCGCGCGGCTGATCGGCGGCTGCTGCCGTGTCGGCCCGGGCGCGATCGCCGAACTGGCCGCGGCAGCCGGCTGATTACTCGATCGTTTGACCGAACCGCCTCCGGTCGATCACCATGCCGGTGCCGACGACGTGCCGACGGTTTGGAGTGCCGCGATGCCGCCCGGGAACGCCCACCGTCCGCCACCACGAGCCGCCCGCGACACGAGCGAGAGGCCGGCGGCCACCGCCCTCGCGCCGGGCCCCCGCGCGGACTCGGCCGCTGCCCGCCGCACGGCGCCCCCGCTCGTTCCCGGCGGCCCGGCGCCCGGCCGGCCCCGCGCCGTCGCCGCCATCACCGGCACCTCGGCGCTGATCGGCGGCTTCCAGCGGGTACGGACCGAACGGGCCCT
>NZ_BAAASR010000039.1:0-9453 GCF_039532985.1 Streptomyces gobitricini
GGGGTGGGGCGGGCGGTGGACCGCTCGCAGCGGGACCGGCCCCGGCGATCCGCCCGGGGGCGGCCGCCGGCGGGCGGCCACTGCCGGCCGGACTACTGCTGGTTGACGCGCTCGGTGATCACCTTGTCGGCCGCCTCGCCGGCCTTCTTGGCGTCCTCGCCCTTGAGCACCTTGGTCATGTAGTCCTTGATCGGGTTGGGCGCGGTCTCGACGTTCGCCCAGCCCGGGGTGACCGGGGTGATCTTGCCGACGGGCGCGGCCTTGGCCATGGCCTCCGCGAACGAACCGGCGGCCGGCTTGAACTGCGCCGCGTCGTTGTTCGGGAGCAGCGCGCCCTGGGTGGCCTCGGCGTACTTGGCCATGTGCTCCTTGCCGGCGGCCAGGGCCAGCCACTCCTTGGCCAGGTCCTTGTTCGGCGAGCGCTCGGACACCGCGAGGTTCGAGCCGCCGAAGAAGACGGAGCCGGGCTTGTCGGCGGTCTTGCCCGGGATCGGGAAGTAGCCGAAGTCGGCGGTCTTGCCGGCCTTCTTCATCGCGTCGATCGCGCCGCCGGCCTCCCAGCCGAGGCCGATCCAGGAAGCGACGCCGCCCTTGGGCACGATGTCGGTGGACTGCTGGGGGGTCGCCTCGTCCTTGTCCTTCGGAGCGGTCGAGTACGACTGCAGCTCCTTGTAGAAGTTCATGGCGGCCACGGCCTCGGGGGAGGACAGGTTGCCCTTCCACTTGTCGCCGTCCTTGACGGCGAGGTCGCCGCCCTCGTCCCAGACGAAGCCGGCGTAGACGTACCAGCTCTGGCCGGGCAGGTAGATGGGCTGGCTCTTGGAGTCGGACGCCTTGAGCTTCTTCAGGCCGGCGATCCACTCGGCGCGGGTCTTCGGCGGGGTCACCCCGGCCTTCTTGAAGGCGGCCTTGTCGTAGACGACGACGCGGTTGGCGGCGTACCAGGGGGCGGAGTAGAGCTTCCCGTCCAGCTCGTTGGAGGCGAGCATGCCCTTGTTCCAGCCGTCGGCGCCGAGCTCGGCCTTGTCCTCGGTGAGGTCGGCGAGGCCGCCGGTGGCGGCGTAGCCGGCGGTCTGGGTGTTACCGAGCTCCAGGACGTCCGGCGGGGCGTCCTCGGAGAGGGCGGTGGTGACCTTCTCCTGGATGCCGTTCCACTGCTGGACCTCGACCTTGACCTTGACGCCCTTGTGCTTGGCCTCGAACTCCTTGTTGACGTTCTTGATCCAGGCGTCCGGAGCCGAACCGTCCATCACCCAGACGGTGAGGGTCTTGTTGCCACCGGCGTCGGCGCCGCCCCCCTTGCCGTCGTCCGAGCCACACGCGGCAATACCGACCATCATGCCCGCGACGCCTATCGCCGCGATGAGCTTGCGCTTCACGCCACCCTCCTCAGGGATGCCTGCAAACCCTGCCCCCACCGCGAAGCCATACCGGTGTACTGCCCGTGCTGCCCGTGGGACTGGGACCTGGTCTTTAATGGTTTAGACCAGTAACCCGGAGCTTGGCCTAGACCTTTAGGGGTGTCAAGGGTGTATAAGAAGGGCAGTCGGGTCCGTTACCGGACCGACACCTGAGGGAGGGCGACGACCCGTGACCGGTCCGTGCCACCATGTGAGCCGCAATAGACGGAGGAGCCGGTGACGGCAACAGCACAGGAGTCGGGAAGGCGGGCCATGGCCACGGATGGGGGCGGCACCGAGACCGAGAGCGGGGCAGCCACCCGCACCGCGCGCGTGCCCAAGTACTACCGGCTCAAGCGGCACCTGCTGGACATGACGGAGACCATGCCCCCGGGTACGCCGGTTCCGCCGGAGCGCACGCTCGCCGCCGAGTTCGACACCTCCCGCACGACCGTGCGGCAGGCGCTCCAGGAGCTCGTCGTCGAGGGACGGCTGGAGCGCATCCAGGGCAAGGGCACGTTCGTCGCGAAGCCCAAGGTCTCGCAGGCGCTCCAGCTCACCTCGTACACCGAGGACATGCGCGCGCAGGGCCTGGAGCCCACTTCGCAGCTGCTGGACATCGGGTACGTGACGGCGGACGACACCCTCGCCGGGCTGCTCGACATCTCGCCCGGCGGGCGGGTGCTGCGCATCGAGCGGCTCCGGCTGGCGAGCGGCGAACCGATGGCCATCGAGACCACCCACCTGTCGGCCAAGCGCTTCCCGGCGCTGCGGCGTTCGCTGGTGAAGTACACCTCGCTCTACACGGCCCTCGCGGAGGTGTACGACGTCCACCTCGCGGAGGCGGAGGAGACGATCGAGACCTCCCTGGCGACGCCCCGGGAGGCGGGCCTGCTCGGTACGGACGTGGGCCTGCCGATGCTGATGCTCTCCCGGCACTCGCTGGACGGCGACGGCGAGCCGGTGGAGTGGGTGCGTTCGGTGTACCGGGGCGACCGGTACAAGTTCGTCGCGCGGCTGAAGCGGCCGAACGGCTGAGCCCCGGCCCGGCCGGCACCGGGCGCGGCCGGGCCACGCCGCGTGGTGGAACCCAAAGCGTTGCCGTACCGATATGCGGACGGGGGGTGACGCTGCGCGAGGCACTCCCCTAGATTTCCTGCGCATTACAGGTGATCAGCGAGGGGACTACACCATGCCAGAGCCGACGGCACCACCCAACTCTTCGGGGACAGGCCTCACTCCGCGGTCGATCGTCATCTGGTCGCTCGTGGCGCTGGCCGGGGCGGCCGGCTGGGCCGTCCTCGCCCTCTCCCGCGGTGAGGAGATCTCGGCCGCCTGGATGCTCGCGGCGGCGCTCGGCTCCTACGCCATCGCCTACCGCTTCTACTCCCGCTTCATCGCCAACCGGGTGCTCAAGGTCGACAAGACCCGGGCCACCCCGGCGGAGCGGCTCGACAACGGTGTCGACTTCCACCCCACCGACCGCCGGGTCCTCTTCGGCCACCACTTCGCCGCGGTCGCCGGCGCCGGCCCCCTGGTGGGGCCCGTCCTCGCCGCACAGATGGGCTACCTGCCGGGCACGATCTGGATCATCGTCGGCGTCATCTTCGCCGGCGCCGTCCAGGACATGGTGACGCTGTTCTTCTCCACCCGCCGCAACGGCCGTTCGCTCGGCCAGATGGCCCGCGACGAGATCGGTCCCTTCGGCGGGGCCGCCGCGCTGATCGCGGTCTTCGCCATCATGATCATCCTGCTGGCCGTGCTGGCCCTGGTCATCGTCAACGCCCTGGCGCACTCCCCCTGGGGTGTCTTCTCCATCGGCATGACCATCCCGATCGCCCTGTTCATGGGCGTCTATCTGCGGGTGCTGCGCCCCGGCAGGGTCACCGAGGTCTCCGTCATCGGCGTCGCGCTGCTGCTCCTGGCCATCGTCGCGGGCGGCTGGGTCGCCGAGTCCTCCCTCGCCGACACCTTCACCCTGGAGCCGGGCACCCTGGTCATCTGGATGATCGTGTACGGCTTCCTCGCCTCCGTCCTGCCGGTGTGGCTGCTGCTGGCTCCCCGCGACTACCTCTCGACCTTCATGAAGGTCGGCACCATCGCGCTGCTCGCCGTCGGCGTCTTCGTCGCCCTGCCGACCCTGAAGATGCCGGCCGTCACCGACTTCGCGAGCCGCGGGGACGGTCCGGTCTTCGCCGGGTCGATGTTCCCGTTCGTCTTCATCACCATCGCCTGCGGCGCGCTCTCCGGCTTCCACTCCCTGGTCTCCTCGGGCACCACCCCGAAGATGGTCCAGAAGGAGACCCAGATCCGGATGATCGGGTACGGGGCCATGCTCACCGAGTCCTTCGTCGCCGTCATGGCGATGATCACGGCGTCCATCATCGACCCGGGGCTCTTCTTCGCCATCAACTCGCCGAGCGGCGTGGTGGGGACGACGGTGCAGTCGGCCTCCGAGGCGGTGTCCAACTTCGGCTTCACCATCTCCCCCGACCAGCTGGCGAAGGCCGCGGCGGACGTCGAGGAGGCGTCGCTGCTGTCCCGGACCGGTGGCGCGCCGACCTTCGCCCTCGGCATGGCGGAGATCTTCTCCGCCGTCGTCGGCGGTACCGCCATGAAGGCGTTCTGGTACCACTTCGCCATCATGTTCGAGGCGCTGTTCATCCTGACCACGGTGGACGCCGGCACCCGCGTGGGCCGCTTCATGCTCCAGGACATGCTCGGCAACGTCTACAAGCCGTTCAAGCAGGTCAGCTGGAAGCCCGGCGTCTGGTTCGCCAGCGCGGTCGTCGTCGGCGGCTGGGGCTACTTCCTCTGGGTCGGTGTGCACGACCCGCTGGGCGGCATCAACCAGCTGTTCCCGCTGTTCGGCATCGCCAACCAGTTGCTGGCCGCCGTGGCGCTGGCCGTCTGTACGACCCTGCTGGTCAAGTCCGGCCGCCTGAAGTGGGCGTGGGTCACCGGGGTGCCGCTCGCCTGGGACGTGGCCGTCACCCTCACCGCCAGCTGGCAGAAGATCTTCTCGGGCGATCCCCGGGTGGGCTTCTTCGCCCAGCGCGAGAAGTACCAGGCGGGCATCGACTCCGGGCAGGTGCTGCCCCCCGCCAAGTCGATGGACGAGATGCACACCGTCGTCACCAACTCCACGATCGACGGGATCCTCTCCGCCCTCTTCGCCCTCCTCATCATCGTGGTGATCGCCGACGCGGGACGGGTCTGCTACCGGGCCGTCACCCGGCCCGCCGGCATCAAGCTCTCGGAGGCCCCGTACACCGAGTCCCGGATCATCGCTCCGGCCGGACTGTTCCCCACCGCGGCGGAGAAGGCCGAGCTGGCCGCGGCCGGGCTCGGCCCCGAGGGCGGCGTCCCCAAGGACGGCGGCAGCGGTGACGGCGTACCGGCCGGGGCCGGCTCCAGGTGAGCCCCGCGGCGGCCGGGGGGCCGGGCGGCCGGCTGCGGCGCGCGGCGGCCTGGGTCCGCTGGTACGTCCGCGAGGTGTCCGGCGAGGCCACGTACGACAAGTACGTCGCCCACACCCGCTCCCGCGATCCCGGCGCCGAGGTCATGACCCGCCGCGAGTTCGAGCGCAGGCGCACCGACGCGCGGGAGGTGGACCCCCGCGACGGGTTCCGCTGCTGCTGAGCGGGTGACCGCACGACGGGCCGCCGTGTTTCCGGGGACGGAAATGCGGCGGCCCGTCGCCGTACCCCTCCACACTCGGACCATGGACATCACCATCAGGCCGGTACGGCCGGAGGAACACCGGGCGCTCGCCGAGGTCACGGCCCAGGCCTATCTCGGCGACGGGTTGCTGGCCTTCGGGGAGAGCGACGAGTACCTCATCGAGCTGCGGGACGTGCCCCGGCGGGCCGCGGAGGCGGAGGTGCTGGTCGCGGTCGGGGAGGACGGACGGGTGCTCGGCGGGGTGACGTTCGTCGCGGAGGGCGGCGGCCCGTGGGCCGGCCTCGCGCGGGCCGGGGAGGCGGAGCTCGGGATGCTGGCGGTGGCACGGGAGGCGCGTCGGCGGGGCGCGGGCGAGGCGCTCGTACGGGCGTGTGTGGAGCGGGCCCGGGAGGTGGAGGGGTGCGCGCGGCTGGTGCTGTCCACGCGGGCGTCCATGCGGGCGGCGCACCGGATCCATGACCGGCTGGGGTTCGTCCGGACCCCCGAACGGGACTGGCAGCCCACTCCGGGCGTGACGCTCTCCACCTACGCGCTGGAGTTCTGAGCCACGGAAGACACAACATGTGGGGGGTGACTCAACAGCCGCCCCCCACATGTATGCTCGTGCTCGCTGTCGCCGCAGGGGAATCCGGTGGAAATCCGGAACTGTCCCGCAACGGTGTGTTGGTGTGCCTTTGTGTACGTACGAGTCCGAAGACCTGCCGACAGCGCACCCGGACCCTCCGGACCGGGTGCCCAGACGTCCGGGCCTCGCGGAATGGGCCGGTGGACGCGGTGCTCCACGCCCTGTGCCCGGGCGTGCCCGCTCCCCTGCCCGCTCCGCCGGTGGCCCCGAGCCGAGCGAGGGAGAGCCCCCACGTGACCATCGCGCCAGCCGGTCCGGTTTCAGCGATCGAGAGCCACGGAGACGACGGACCCGGGACCGTACTGCTGCGGACCCTGACCGATCTGACCGCCGATCTGTCCGACACCGACCCCGGCCGGGTCGCCGCCGCCGCCCTGCGGGGCCGGCACGCCGGTTCGGACGAGGCCGAGTTGCGCGAGCTCGCCACCGAGGCGGCCGCCGGGCTCATCTCCGAGGACCCGGCGTACTCCCGGCTCGCGGCGCGGCTGCTGACCCGGACCATCGCGGAGGAGGCGGCCGGGCAGGGCGCGGTGTCGTTCTCGGCGTCGGTGGCCGTGGGTCACCGGGAGGGTCTGATCGCGGACCGTACGGCCGCGTTCGTGACGCTGCACGCGGACCGGATGGACGCGGCTGTCGACCCGGCCGGCGACGACCGGTTCGGCTACTTCGGGCTGCGGACGCTCTACTCCCGCTACCTGCTCCGGCACCCCATCACCCGCAAGGTGATCGAGACGCCGCAGCACTTCATGCTGCGGGTGGCGGCCGGGCTGGCCGAGGACGACTCGGCGCGCGCGCTGGGCGAGGTCGAGGCGCTGTACCGGCTGATGAGCCGGCTGGAGTACCTCCCCTCCTCCCCCACTCTGTTCAACTCCGGCACGCGCCACCCGCAGATGTCGTCGTGCTACCTGCTGGACTCGCCCCTGGACGAGCTGGACTCCATCTACGACCGCTACCACCAGGTCGCGCGGCTCTCCAAGCACGCGGGCGGCATCGGCCTGTCGTACTCCCGCATCCGGGCGCGCGGTTCGCTGATCCGCGGCACCAACGGGCACTCCAACGGCATCGTGCCGTTCCTCAAGACGCTGGACGCCTCCGTGGCGGCCGTGAACCAGGGCGGGCGGCGCAAGGGCGCGGCGGCGGTGTACCTGGAGACGTGGCACGCGGACATCGAGGAGTTCCTGGAGCTGCGCGACAACACGGGCGAGGACGCCCGCCGTACGCACAACCTCAACCTGGCGCACTGGATCCCGGACGAGTTCATGCGCCGCGTCAACGCCGACGCCGAGTGGTCGCTGTTCTCGCCGGCCGACGTGCCGGAGCTGGTCGACCTGTGGGGCGAGGAGTTCGACGCCGCGTACCGCGCCGCCGAGGCCGGGGGGCTGGCCCGCAAGACGATGCCGGCGCGCGAGCTGTACGGCCGGATGATGCGGACGCTGGCCCAGACCGGCAACGGCTGGATGACGTTCAAGGACGCCTCGAACCGTACGGCCAACCAGACCGCCGAGCCGGGCCACACGGTCCACTCGTCCAACCTGTGCACCGAGATCCTGGAGGTCACGGACGACGGTGAGACCGCCGTCTGCAACCTGGGTTCGGTGAACCTGGGCGCCTTCGTGTCCGGTGACTCGATGGACTGGGAGCGGCTGGACGAGACCGTCCGCACGGCCGTCACCTTCCTCGACCGGGTCGTCGACATCAACTTCTACCCGACCGAGCAGGCCGGGCGCTCCAACGCCAGGTGGCGTCCCGTGGGTCTGGGCGCGATGGGTCTCCAGGACGTCTTCTTCAAGCTGAAGCTGCCGTTCGACTCCGCCGAGGCGCGTGCCCTGTCGACGCGTATCGCCGAGCGGATCATGCTCGCCGCGTACGAGGCGTCCGCCGGCCTGGCCGAGCGCAACGGGCCGCTGCCGGCCTGGGAGAAGACCCGGACCGCACGCGGTGTGCTGCACCCCGACCACTACGACGTGGAGCTGAACTGGCCCGAGCGGTGGGAGGCGCTGCGCGCCCGTATCGCCGAGGTCGGCATGCGCAACTCGCTGCTGCTGGCCATCGCGCCGACCGCGACGATCGCCTCGATCGCGGGCGTGTACGAGTGCGTCGAGCCTCAGGTGTCCAACCTGTTCAAGCGTGAGACGCTGTCGGGTGAGTTCCTCCAGGTCAATTCGTACCTGGTGGACGAGCTGAAGCGGCTCGGTGTGTGGGACGCGCAGACCCGTGAGGCGCTGCGCGAGTCCAGCGGCTCGGTGCAGGGCTTCACCTGGATCCCGGCCGAGGTGCGCGAGCTGTACCGGACGGCGTGGGAGATCCCGCAGCGCGGCCTGATCGACATGGCGGCCGCCCGAACGCCGTTCCTGGACCAGTCGCAGTCGCTGAACCTGTTCCTGGAGACGCCGACCATCGGCAAGTTGTCGTCGATGTACGCGTACGCCTGGAAGCAGGGCCTGAAGACGACGTACTACCTGCGTTCACGCCCGGCGACCCGTATCGCCCGCGCCGCGTCCGCGGCGACCCCGGCGACCGCCGCTCCCACCGTCCCCGTCCAGCAGGTGTCCGAGCCCGACGCCGTCGCCTGCTCCCTGGAAAACCCCGAGTCCTGCGAGGCCTGCCAGTAATGAGCTCCGCCCACCCGTCTCCCGGCCACCGCCCCTCGACGACGGCACCGCGTGCCGACGCCCCTCCTTCCAAGAACCTTCTCGACCCGGGCTTCGAGCTGACCCTGCGCCCGATGCGCTACCCGGACTTCTACGAGCGTTACCGGGACGCCATCAAGAACACCTGGACCGTGGAGGAGGTCGACCTCCACTCCGACGTCGCGGACCTCGCCAAGCTGACGCCCGGTGAGCAGCACATGATCGGCCGGCTGGTCGCGTTCTTCGCGACGGGCGACTCGATCGTGGCGAACAACCTGGTGCTGACGCTGTACAAGCACATCAACTCCCCGGAGGCGCGGCTGTACCTGTCGCGTCAGCTGTTCGAGGAGGCCGTGCACGTCCAGTTCTACCTGACGCTGCTCGACACCTACCTGCCGGACCCGGAGGACCGCGCGGCGGCGTTCGACGCGGTGGAGAACATCCCCTCCATCCGCGAGAAGGCGCGGTTCTGCTTCCGCTGGATGGACTCGGTGGAGAAGATCGAGCGGCTGGAGACGAAGGCGGACCGCCGCCGCTTCCTGCTGAACCTCATCTGCTTCGCCGCCTGCATCGAGGGCCTGTTCTTCTACGGGGCCTTCGCCTACGTGTACTGGTTCCGCTCGCGCGGTCTGCTGCACGGCCTGGCGACCGGCACCAACTGGGTGTTCCGCGACGAGACGATGCACATGAACTTCGCGTTCGAGGTCGTCGACACCGTCCGCAAGGAGGAGCCCGACCTCTTCGACGACGAGCTCCGCCGGCAGGTCACCGACATGCTCAAGGAGGCCGTGGAGGCGGAGCTGCAGTTCGGCCGTGACCTGTGCGGTGAGGGGCTGCCGGGCATGAACACCGAGTCGATGCGCCAGTACCTGGAGTGCGTCGCCGACCAGCGCCTGACGCGCCTGGGCTTCGCCCCGGTGTACGGCTCGGAGAACCCGTTCTCGTTCATGGAGCTCCAGGGTGTGCAGGAGCTGACGAACTTCTTCGAGCGCCGCCCGTCCGCGTACCAGGTGGCCGTGGAGGGCTCGGTCGACCTCGACGAGGACTTCTGAGCACGGGCCCTGCGGCCGGGCCGTACGGCCGTACCCGGCGGGCGGCCCCGGCCGCGTCCTGC
>NZ_BAAASR010000040.1:0-62171 GCF_039532985.1 Streptomyces gobitricini
CCTGGCGCGGGTGGACGTGGCGCGGGTGGAGGCGGCACGGGCGGGCGCCGAGCGGGCCGGGGAGGCGGTCGCCGCGCGGGGCGGCCGGGCCGGGGCGGGGTCGGGTTCCGGGCGAGCCGGGGCGGGGGGCGCGGGGGCCGGGCGGGCGGTCACAGTTCCCCCAGGCGGCGGATGGCCGGGGCGACGCGCTGCACCCCGTGGCGGTAGACGCCACGTGCGGCGTCGCGCAGCAGGCGCCGTACCGGGTTCGCGGCGGGCGCCTCCGTGGCGTCCAGGCGGTGGCGGGCGAGGATCCCGGGCAGGTAGCCGGGGGCCGTCGCCGCCGTGTAGTAGGGCGCGACGGGGGGCAGGGCGGGCGCGGCCAGCAGGTCCAGCACACGGGCCCGCGCCGCGTCGAAGGCCCGCTCGTACGCGCCGTCGGCCGCCACGCCCTGGTCCGCCCGCCACGCGTCGTCCGGCCGGGGGCGGTGGCCGCCGTCGAGGGCGTCCCACGACGTGAGCAGCCCGGAGCCGATGAAGTGGTGGTTGCCGAGCGCCTCGCGTACGCCCAGGTCGGTGAGGACCGCCGTCGGGACGCCCCGGTGCAGGGCCTCCAGGGCGGCCGTGGAGGAGACGGTGACCAGCAGGTCGGTGCCGTCGAGGACCTCGCCCATGTGGCCGTGCACCATCCGGACGTTGGGCGGCAGCGGCCCCTGGACCAGTTTCTGGTACGGGTGTTCCTCCACGTGCGTGGTGTGCTCGCCCGGCCTGGAGCGGAGCTTCAGCAGCACCTCACGGTGCGGGTGCAGCCGGGCGTGCTCGACCAGGCGGCGCAGCAGGTACGCGCGGTCGGCCCGCGACGCCGGCACCGACGGCTGCGCGGCGAACACGACCGTGTCGCGGCCCGGGACCGGCGCGTACCGTGCCCCGCCGAGGAACGGGAGCGCCGCCTCCACCACCGCCGACGCGCCGGCCCCGACGCCCTCGTACACCGCGCGGAACCGCCGGGCGTCGGCCCGCGAGTTGGCGAGCACGACGTCGGCCCCGTGCCGCAGCAGCAACCCGTCGGCGAGCTTCTCGTAGACGACGCCGACGTAGCCGGTGACGATCACCGGGCGGCGCGGCAGCACCATGCCGGCCAGGCCGTGCAGCATCGCCTGGACGGTGCCGCCGACGAGCGCGAGGACGACCACGTCGTACGCCTCGTGCCGGACCGCCGCGAGGAACTCCGCCCCGGTCACCTCACGTGGAGCGGCCACGTCCGCGCCGACCTCGGCGAGCTGACGCGGAGTCGGGGTGGCCCGGCCGCGCAGCACGAAGCCGGTCACCCGGTGGCCGGGCGGGCTGATGCGGCGCGCCGTCAGGGCGCCCCATTTCCATCGGGTGTCGGAGTCCGCGAGTACCGCGACCCGCACCGCTTCACGGTTGCGTGGGGACACGCCGAGGACGTTAGAAAGGTCGCCCGGCCGCCCGGCCCAACTCGGCCGCAACAAACGGTGAACAGCGTCTGGCTGCTGTCCGGTGGAAATCCGGTTAATGAGCGTGCCGCGCAGTGTTCACCGCCCATCCCTTTCCGGTCGTGTTCGATGACGGCTGCCGCGCCTAACGTCTCGCGGGTGGTCAAGCTCTCCGTCGTCGTGCCGTTCCACAACGTGCAGACATACGCCCCGGACACTCTGTCGAGCCTGCGCGCCAACGCTCGTGAGGACTTCGAATTCCTGCTCGTCGACGACTGTTCGACGGACGGGACCGGCGAGATCCTCGCGAGGGCGGCGCGCGAACTGCCGGGGGCGGTGCTGCTCGCCCACCCGCGCAACCGGGGGCTGGCCACCGCGCGCAACACCGGGATCGACGCGGCCCGTGGCGAGTACCTGGCGTTCCTCGACGGCGACGACTGGCTGGCACCGGGTCATCTGGCCCGGGTCCTCGCCACGATCGAGCGGCTGGGCTGCGACTTCGTCCGTACGGACCACGTCCGGTGCACCGCCGGGACCCGCACCGTGCACCGGGTTCCGGTGGGCCGGCGCGGGGTGGTGCTGCGCCCGCGTGACGCGATCCTGCCGGCCGAGCGGTCCACTTCCGTCGACTACCCGTACGCCTGGGCCGGGATGTACCACCGGCGTCTCGCCGACCGGGGGCTGCTGCGTTTCACCGACGGCCTGCGCACCGCCGAGGACCGGCCGTGGATATGGCGGTTGCACCGCGAGGCGGATTCCTTCGCGGCGATCGGGACGCTCGGGATCTTCTACCGGCGCGGTATCTCCTCGTCCCTCACACAGATCGGCGACATTCGACAGCTGGATTTCATCCGGGCTTTCGACCAGATATTGGCGGAAACGGCCGAGGACGCCGACGCGGAAAAGCTCCTCCCGAAAGCCGTACGTACCTACTGCGCGATCATCGCCCACCATCTGGGGTCGCTGGAACGGTTCGAGGCGCCGGTCGCCCGGAAATTGCGCACACTGAGCGCCGCCGCCCTGAAACGGATGCCGCGGCGGATACTCGACGACGCCCTCGACACGATGGACGCCGAGCGGGCGTCCCGGCTGCGCCGGTTGCGCCGCCGCCCCGTCCGGGCGGGGGCCGCCGCATGACCACCCGTATCCTCTGCGCCTCCACCTTGTACGGCGCCGTCACCCTGGCCGCCGCGCTGGACAGTGGCTGCTTCCCGCCCGCCGGCCGCCGGCTGCTGCTGGTCTGCAACAACGCGGCGGTTCCCGAGACGGCCGTCCCGCTGGACCGGATGCCCGGCTTCGAGCGGCTGCGGGGCCGTTTCGACTCCGTACGGTCGTGGAACGACGCCGTCGCGCCCTTCCACCCGAGCACGTGGTCGCCCCGGCCGGACGACGTTCCGCTGTGGGAGCGGTACCTGCGGTTGCTGTGGGGGCTGGGCGAAGACGAACCGGTCGAGCTGGTCGTCGAGTCCCTCCAGGTCGCGCCCGCGCTCACGGTCGCGCGGCTGTTCCCGGAGGCGCCGATCGACGTGTACGCGGACGGCCTGATGAGCTACGGCCCGACGCGCGTCAGGCTGGACCCGCTGGTCGGCGAGCGGGTGCGGCGGGTGCTGCACCTGGACCTGGTGCCGGGGCTGCGGCCGCTGCTGCTGGCGGAGTTCGGCGCGGTGGCGGAGGTGGTGCCGACGGAGGCGTTCACGAAGGTGGTGGACGAACTGGCTGCGGACGAGCCGGCGGTGGACGAGCCGGGCGTGTGCGAGCCGGAGCCCCGGGGCGGGGGTCCGGCCCTGGTCCTGGGCCAGTACCTGGCCGCCCTCGGCATCCTCTCCCCCGCCGAGGAGGAGGCCCTGCACGTGCGGATGGTGCGCGGCGCCGTGGCGCGCGGACACCGGCGGCTCGTCTTCAAGCCGCACCCGCTGGCGCCCGCGTCCTGGTCGCGGGCCCTGGAGCGGGCGGCCGAGGAGCTGGGCGCCGACCTCACCGTGGTGGACCGCCCCGTCCTCGCCGAGGTGCTGTTCCGGCGGCTACGGCCCGCGCTGGTGGTCGCCTGCTTCTCGACCGGCCTGTTCACCGCAGCCCGCTTCCACGGCCTCCCGGTCGCCCGCCTGGGCACCGGGATGCTGCTGGACCGCCTCTCCCCGTACCAGAACAGCAACCGGGTGCCGGTGACGCTCGCGGACGCGCTGCTGCCCGGCCTGGAGACCGGCGGGACCCACGCCGTGGACGACCTCACCGGTCTCGTCCACGCCGTGGGTTTCGCCATGCAGCCCCAGATCCGTCCGGACCTCCGCCCGGCGGCGGAACGGTACCTGTCCGCCCACCTCGACGCCCGGACCCTGCGCTACTTCAAGCGCCGCCGCCTCACCGTCCTCGGCCTGCCCGGCGGCCTCCCGGTCCCCCGCAACGCGCCGGCCCGCCGACTGGCCCGCCGCGCACTCCGAGCTCTCCGCGCACTCCGCGCCCGCCGGGCCTCCGCCTGAAGCGCGCGGTCACACGGCGTCAGGGGGCCGCACCCGCCGGAACGCGTCTGCCGGAACCCGCCCACCGGACCTGCCCGCCGGAACGTGCCCGTCAGAACGCGTCCGTCGGGACGTAGGTCCCCCACACCTCCCGCAGCGCGTTGCAGACCTCGCCGACCGTCGCCCGCGCCTTGAGGGCGTCCTTCATCGGGTAGAGCACGTTGTCGGTGCCCTCGGCGGCCTTCTTCAGCTCCGCGAGCGCCGCGTCGACCGCGGCCTGGTCGCGCTCGGCGCGCAGCTTGGCGAGGCGCTCGGCCTGCTGGGCCTCGATCGCCGGGTCGACGCGCAGCGGCTCGTAGGGCTCCTCCTCCTGGAGGGTGTAGCGGTTGACGCCGACGACGACGCGCTCGCCGGAGTCGGTCTCCTGGGCGATGCGGTAGGCGGACCGCTCGATCTCGTTCTTCTGGAAGCCGCGTTCGATGGCGTTGACGGCGCCTCCGAGGTCCTCGACCTTCGTCATGAGCTCCAGGGCGGCGGCCTCCACCTCGTCCGTCATCTTCTCGACGACGTACGACCCGGCGAACGGGTCGACGGTGGCGGTGACGTCCGTCTCGTACGCGAGGACCTGTTGCGTGCGCAGCGCCAGGCGGGCGCTCTTGTCGGTGGGCAGCGCGATGGCCTCGTCGAAGGAGTTGGTGTGCAGCGACTGCGTACCGCCGAGGACCGCCGCCAGGCCCTGCACGGCGACGCGCACCAGGTTCACCTCGGGCTGCTGGGCGGTCAGCTGCACGCCCGCCGTCTGGGTGTGGAAACGCAGCATCATCGACTTGGGGTTCTTGGCGCCGAACTCGTCCCGCATGACCCGGGCCCAGATCCGGCGGGCGGCCCGGAACTTCGCCACCTCCTCCAGGATGGTGGTGCGGGCGACGAAGAAGAACGACAGGCGGGGCGCGAAGTCGTCGACGTCCATGCCCGCGGCGACGGCGGTACGGACGTACTCGATGCCGTCGGCGAGGGTGAACGCGATCTCCTGCGCGGGCGAGGCCCCGGCCTCCGCCATGTGGTAGCCGGAGATCGAGATGGTGTTCCACTTCGGGATCTCGGCCTTGCAGTACTTGAAGATGTCGGCGATCAGCCGCAGCGACGGCTTCGGCGGGAAGATGTACGTGCCACGGGCGATGTACTCCTTGAGCACGTCGTTCTGGATCGTGCCCGTCAGCTTGTCCGCCGGGACGCCCTGCTCCTCGCCGACCAGTTGGTAGAGGAGGAGAAGGAGGGCGGCGGGGGCGTTGATCGTCATCGACGTGGAGACCTTGTCCAGCGGGATCCCGCCGAAGAGGATCCGCATGTCGTCGATCGAGTCGATCGCCACGCCGACCTTGCCGACCTCGCCGTGCGCGATCGGCGCGTCGCTGTCGTGACCCATCTGGGTCGGCAGGTCGAACGCGACCGACAGGCCCATGGTGCCGTTGGCGATGAGCTGCTTGTAGCGGGCGTTGGACTCGACGGCGGTGCCGAAGCCGGCGTACTGCCGCATCGTCCAGGGCCGGCCGGTGTACATGGTCGGGTAGACACCGCGCGTGAAGGGGTACGAGCCCGGTTCGCCCAGTTTCTCGTCGGCGTCCCACCCGCTCAGGGCGTCCGGCCCGTACACCGGCTCGATGGGCAGACCCGACTCCGACTCGCGCGCCATGTGCTGTGCCTTCCGATTAGACCTACTCGCTGGTACCGACCCTCGCGACGGACTGTAGCGGCGGGCGTGCGGCGGGTGGAGAGCCGCACGCTGGGACCTTGCTCACAGCATGCTCCGTGCCGCGCAACCAAGCACCCCTGGGAAGCATCCATCCAGGTACAGGTCATCAACTCGGGGGGCTCACATGCACCGCACGTCCGTCATACGCAGAACCGTCCTGGCCGCCGCGGCCGTGGCCGTGGCCGCCACCGGCTGCACCGCCCAGGCCGTGGGGGCGGCCGGGGGCTCCGCGCCCGCCTCGCCGGCGTCACCGTCGGCCACCGCCTCGCCGTCCTCCGGTGCCTCGCCGTCCTCCGGTGCCTCGCCGTCCTCCGGTGCCTCGCCGTCCTCCGGTGCCTCGCCGTCCTCCGGTGCCTCGCCGTCCTCCGGTGCCTCCGCCGCCGGTGGCGCCGAGCCGGCGGCCTCCGCACCGGTCTCCTCGACGCCCGAGGACAAGGCGCTGATGGCGGAGGGCACGGAGAACGAGCAGGTCCGTGAGCTCCAGGCACGACTGCGCCAGCTCGGGCACTTCCACCGCAGCCCCACCGCCTTCTACGGCTCCATGACCGCCGAGGCGGTCTCGGCGTTCCAGAAGAAGCAGGGCCTGTCCGCCACCGGCGAGGTCGACGGCGGAACCTGGGAGAAGCTGACGGCCGCGTCGCGCAAGCCCACCGCCGGGGAGCTGCGCCCGGCGACCACCAACGAGCTGGACAAACCCGACGCGCGCTGTATGACGGGCCGGGTGCTCTGCATCAGCAAGGAGAGCCGGACCCTCGCCTGGATGATCGACGGCAAGGTGGTCTCGGCGATGGACGTGCGCTTCGGCTCGGAGAACACGCCGACCCGGGAGGGCACCTTCAAGGCCGACCGCAAGGAGCGGGAGTGGGAGTCGACGCTCTACCACACGTCGATGCCCTACTCGATGTTCTTCAGCGGCGGGCAGGCCGTGCACTACTCGGCGGACTTCAAGGCCCGGGGCTACAACGGCGGCTCGCACGGCTGCGTCAACGTACGGGACAGGGAGCGGCTCTCCGCGGTCTTCGGCCAGGTGAAGGTCGGCGACAAGGTCGTCGTCCACTGGTGACGGCGGGAGGGGGAGAGGGGAGAGGGGAGAGGGCGCGAGCGGGACCGGGGGAACGTGTCCCGCCCGCGCCATGTGCGCTGAGCCGTAGGTACGGGGGGAACCCCGGCTCTCTGCGCTGCCGATGACCAGTCGGCTCACTCATTACTGCGCCGCGGGGCGGAAAAACGTCACACCTTCACCGAAGAAATTTTGAAACCGCAGGTCACAGGGGTTCAGAAGGCCAGTCCGGTGTGTCGCACGGAGAGCGACGGAGCCAGCGGACGCCAGGAGACCGAGGGGCGCGCCGCGTCCGAGCCGCCGCCGTCGCCGCCGTTGTCCTCGCCGCCCCAGCCGCCGCCCGGGCCGGTCCCGGGGCCGGAGCCGCCGCTGCCCGAGCCGCCGGAGGCGGAGCCGCCCGCACCCGGAGCCGAACCGCCCCAACCGGAGCCGCCCGAACCCGAGCCGCCCCAATCTGAGCCGCCCGAACCCGTGCCACCGGAGCCGGCGCCGGCCGGGCCGTTCTGGTGCTGGGCGTCGCCCGCCAGCACCTTGTCGCAGAGGGCCTTGAACTTCGCCGCGCCGTCCGCGGCGGCCTCGAGCTTCTGCCGGCGGTCCCGGTCGAGGCGGCCGTCACGGTAGTCGCGGCAGTCCTGGACGGCCCGCGCGAACCAGGTGCCGTCCGCACCCCGACCGGACACGGATCCGGACTCCGGGCCCGCGACATCGGCCGTGTCGCCGCCGGGCCACCCGCTGGTGCCGTCCTGGTCCCGGGCGCCGTCGCCGCCCTCCGGGTCCGGCCGCCCCGGGGCGCGCTCCCCACCCGTGCCGGGCGTCGCCGACGCCGCCGGGGGTACGCCGCCGGGCTCACCGGCCGTCCCGGGCGTGGCGGAGCCGGACCCGCCGGTCGTCCCCTCGGCCGTCGGCGTACCCGGCGTGGCGGCGGCGGACACCGACGCGGCGGGCAGCGGCTCGCTGTCGCCGCCCAGGACCGGCAGCACGCCCGTACCGGCGCCGACGGCCACACCGCCGACGGCCAGGCCGGCCACCGACGCGGCCAGGCCCCAGCGCACGGGCCGCACCCAGCGCATCCGGCCACGGGGCCCCGGCCGAGCGCGGACCGTGCCGACTTCCGCCGCCTCCGGTACGCGGGAGGCGCCCAGGGCGGCTCGCGCTCCCGCGGCCTTCTCCGCCCGCGCCGCGCGGAACGCCGCCAGCGCGGCCTCCTCGCCCGGCAGCTCACCCACCGCCGGGTCGGCGGAGGCCCGCAGGGCGTCCAGCGCCCGCTCGACCTTCCGTGCCCGCTCCCGCGCGTGATCGTCGACGGGGCCGACCGATTCACCCCGCAGCAGGTTCTCCGCCGCGTCCTGGTCGAGCCACTCGTCCCGCTCGTCGGCCATCACATGTCCTTCTGCGTCCGCGAGCGCCAATGCGTCACACCGGTACGCACCCCTGAACCGACCCGGCGCCCGGGCTGTGGCGGTACGGCGCTCAGCGCGCCGGGCGCCGTCCCGGCCGGCTCGGGCGCGCCGTCCGCGTCCAGCAGTTCGGCCAGCCGCTTCAGTCCGCGGTGGGCGGCGGTACGTACGGCGCCGGGTCGCTTGCCCAGCGTCTCGGCGGCGCTCTTGGCGTCCAGCCCGACGACGACACGCAGGATGACGGCCTCCGCCTGGTCCTGCGGGAGCTGTGCGATCAGGTGCATCGTGCGGCCCGTGGCCAACGCCTCCATAGCCTCGTCCGCGGTGTCGGACTCGGCCGGCTTGTCGTTGAGCTCCGTCTCGTCCCCACCGACGGCGGGCCGCCTGCCGCGCATGCGCAAGTGGTCCAGGGCGCGGTTGCGGGCGATACGGGCCGCCCAGCCCCGGAAACGGTCGGCGTCCCCGCTGAACCGGGCGATGTCGCGGGAGATCTGGAGCCAGGACTCGGACGCGACGTCCTCCGCGTCGGCGTCGCCGACCAGCGTGCGTATGTAGCCGAGCAACCGCGGATGCACGGCGCGGTACACAGCACGGAAGGCTTCCTCGTCCCCGTCCTGTGCCGCGAGCACTGCGGTGGTCAGCTCCGCGTCGTCCCCCAGCACTTCCACTACCTGTTCGTCATCGCGGCTGGTCACCGCCGTCGCTCCGCCCGGCGCGCAGCAGCACGCTACGTGGTCGCACGGCGTCACGTCCATGTCTTGTACAACCTGCAACGTCTCGTTGACCGAGCGCGGTGTGACAGAAAACGCACGCGTGGCGCTGATAGGAGTACGGGGCCGTACCACGGACCCGTGGACGACGGCCGGGGCCTCTCCTGTGGGGGGTGGCGGCCCCGGTCGTCCTCCGCCCCGGACGGGCGTGCAGGTCATTGCCTGCCCTTCGGGCCGTGAGCGCCGCCTGTCGCGCCACCGGCGTCTGCGCCGGTCTCACCGACCGCCTCGGCCCCGGGCTTCCCGCCCCGCCCGCGCCCGGCCTTCTCCTCGCCCTTCGCTCCCGGCTTGGCCTGCGGTTTCGCGTCCGGCTTGTTGCCGGGCTTCCCCTGCGGCTTCGCGTCCGGCTTGTTGCCGGGCTTGCCCTGCGGCTTGTTGCCGGGCTTCCCCTGCGGCTTCGCGTCCGGCTTGTTGCCGGGCTTGCCCTGCGGCTTCGCGTCCGACTTGGAGCCCGGCTTCCCCTGTGGCTTGGCCTCGGGCTTCGCGTCCGGCTTGTGCCCGGCCTTCTCCTCGCCCTTCGCGTCCGGCTCGCGCCCCGCCCTCTCGCTCGGCTTCTGCCCGGGCCTCGTAACCGTCCGCGCCCCCGGGTCCGCCTCGGCCCCGCCCTTGGACGTGGACGTGGACGCGGGCGTGGGAGTGGGCGCGGTCCCGCCCTTCCCGCCGGGGTGACCGTCGATCGCCCGCGACGCGCCCGCCCCCGGGACGGTGCCCGACTCGGGCGTCGACGCCGGACGGTGCCGCCCGCCCTCCGGCTCGGCGAGCGGCGTGGCGGGCACGGCTTCGTCCCGCGTGGACACCGTCGAGGGCCGGGGCTCCGGGGCGGCACCGCCGCCACCCCAGCCGAACGGCGAGCGGATCGCGCCGGTCTGCGCCGCCACCGCGACCCCGCCCACCAGCACGGTCGCCGCCAGGGCCATCGCCGTGGCCCGCAGCGAACGCAGCCGCCGCGCCCGGCCCGGCCGCCAGTCGTCGCGCCTCCGGGTTCTCCGTACCGCGTGCGCGCCCTCGTTGCGAGCCGCCCGGAACGCCGCGACCGCCCGCTCCTCGCCCGCCGGGTCCACCTTGCCGTCCCGCACGACCGCCGCCAGCAGCGCGGCCGACACCGCGCCGTCACCGAACCTGCCGTCACCGAACCCGGTGTCGCCGGTCCCGGCGTCACCGTCCTTCGACATCCTGTTCCTGCTCATCCCCTGGCTCCGCCCTGCGCCAGTCGCCCGGCGAGTTTTCTCAGTCCTCGGTACGCGGCGGTGCGCACCGCTCCCGGCCGCTTGCCCAGCACCCTCGCCGTCGCCGGGCCGTCCAGCCCCACGACCACACGGAGCAGCACCGCCTCGGCCTGCTCGCGCGGCAACCCGCGGATCATCGCGAGCGCCTGCTCCGTCGACAGGCTCTCCAGCGCCGCGGCGGCGGTGTCCTGGCCGCCCGGCAGCTCCAGCACGTCCTGCTCGATCAGCGAGGTACGTGGGCTCCGCCTCTGCTTGCGCAGATGGTCGAGCGCCCGGTGGCGGGCGATGGTCGCCGTCCACCCGCGGAAACCCGCGCCGTCGCCCTGGAACCGCCCGAGGTCCCGGGCGATCTCCAGCCACGCCTCGGCCGCCACGTCCTCCGCGTCGTCGCCGACGAGCCCGCGCACGTATCCCAGCAGCCCGGGGTGGACCAGCCGGTACGCCCGCGCGAACGCGTCCTCGTCTCCCTGCTGGGCGCGCTCGACGGCAGCACCGAGCTCCGTGTCGTACGCCCCCACACTGCCCTCTTCGCGCCGCCCGTCACAGTCCCCCACCTTTCAACTGCGTCGGGGCACCCGAAAATGTCACAGCAGCGCCTTCTGACGCCGACGCCGTGGCCGAGCGCCGGCCGGTTCCGTCCCGTCGCCGTCGTCGCGTCCAGCGGTGTGCTGAAGTCCCATCCATGCCTGACCCAGCGACGTCCACGCCACATCCGTCACACGGAACGGAACGTGTCACTTCTCATACGCCGTCCCCCCGTACGACCATTCAGTTCTCTCCGCCGTCCGCGACGGAGCCGCTCCCGCCCCGGGATGTCGCCGCGGCCGGTGGCCCACAGCAGGGTGGGCCAGGCGGGCGCGCCGGGTCGGCACGCCGGGGAGCAGCCGCAGCAGGCCCCTGTGGCACAGCTTCCGCCGCGCGGAGAGGCCGGAACCCAAGCGGCTCGGCTGCCGGTTCGTACGTGGCGGCCGGACACGCCGTCCGCTTCCGCGCTCGTACAGTCATTCACCGCACGGGCTCGGCCCAGGCGGCGTACGTGAGGACCGTCTCGCCGTCCGGCAGGTCCAGACGGGCCCGCAGGCCGTAATGGACGCGGTAGGCGAGCCCCTCGATCTCCACGCGCCCGCACTCCGTACCGCCGCCCCCCGGCCCCTGGAAGCCGGGGCTCTCGACGACGTCCCACCCGGCCTCGCGGGCCAGGTACACCCACTCCTGGTAGGCCTCTTCGTTTCCGCCCAGGTCCGGGTCGGTGTCGCCGACCCGGATGAGGATCTGCACGGGGTCCACTCGCCGCCCCTGCGTCATCACCGACCGACCTCCCGCCGCCGCACCGGGACTTCTCCGCCCGCGACGACGAGTGCCCCGCTCGGGCCGCATCAGACAGCAGGGCGGAACGTCCCCGGCGCCTACGCCGTCACGCGTACCCGGAGCGGCGGCGGAAGAGGAGCAGGGGCCGCGGCGACCGGGCAGAGGGCACCGATCGCCACCCGCGTGAACTCCAGGCACCACCGGGTGAGGGCGGTGAGCCCGGCGGAGACTCCTGTCCCCCGCACGCCCCCGTCCCGGGGTGTGCTTACGCCGCGTCCTCGGGGAAGCCCTCTTCGGGGAAGTCCTCCTCCGGGAAGCCCTCGTCGCCGAGCTCTTCCTCGCTCATCATCGCGCCGGCCAAGCCGCCCATGATCTCTTCCAGGTCCAGCTCGGTGGCGCCGGCCGGAGCGGTGGGCTTCTCGCCCTCACTCAGCCGCAGCACCAGGCCGAACTTCTTGACCTTCGCGTCCTCGGCCAGCTTGGCGAGGTCGATGTTCACCTCGGTCAGCTCGCCGTTCTTGAGCGTGAAATCCGCGGAGACCTTGGCGTCCGGGGCGTCCTTGAGGTCCTTGTCCGTCGGCAGTTCCATGCCCGGGGGCAGGTCCTTGGCCAGCGGCCGGATCTCGCCGAGCAGCTCCGTGACGAGCGTGCGGAAGGGGGCCGTGGCGGTGATGTGCTCGGTGCCGTCCTTGTCGCCGGAGGTCTTGAAGTCGACCTCGCGGGCAATCGTCTCCCGGAGGGCGTCCAGGAGCTTCTTCTGCGTCTTGGCGTCGAGCGTGGGCTCCGGCGAGGGCTTCGCACCGGGCTCGGCCCCCATCTCGGCGCCGGCCTTCTCCATCTCCTTGGTGTTGAACTTGACCCACTCGCCGTCGAGCACCTTCTTGAACGGCTCCGCCTCCGGGGGCAGGTCGTCGGTGGGCGGCAGGGGCTTGTCCGCCACCTCGGCGATGGCTTCCATGTCGGCGCGGAAGTAGCTGTAGTCGCCGACGACCCGGTACTCGACGAGGTCGCCGTCCGCGGTGCTGACCTTCATGGCCATGCCGACGTAGTCCTTCTCGCCGGACTCGTCGATCGGCTTCTTCGACTCCACGGTGACGCTGATCTTGGCGCCGCTGAGCAGGTCGGCGGCCTCGTCGGGCATCTCGTCGCCGGGCTCCGGGTCCGACGAGGCGTCCAGCGCCTTGAGGGACGCCGCGTCGGTGTCCAGGTCGAGCTCGAAGGAAATCGTCTTCTCCTTGCCGAGCTTCTCGAAGGCCCGGTCGAGCTTCTTCCCGGCGGACAGCTGCTCCACCGTCCCGCAGGCGGCCGAACCGGCCAGAACGGCGCCGACGACTGCGGTGGCGGTCAGGGTCTTGCGTATGGCGGTGATGATGGTCTCCTCGTCAGTGCGATCACGGCGTGATCACTCAGGAGACTCACAACGCCCGCAGAGGGTTGCCCTGCCGCCCTTTTTCCTTTCCCGGCCTGCCCGTGCGGCAGTGGGACGGCTTCCCGTCAGGCCGGCGCGGCCCGATTCGTACACCCGGCGCGCGTCCCGCCGTCGGGCCCGGCCGAGCCGGGCCGCATCGGCCGCCTGCTCGCGCCCTGAGCCGTCGGAGCGCTCTCACGCTCCGCGGTCGCGGCGCGCGAGAACGGCGCGCAGCACCCGCCGGGCCTCGGCCGAGACCTCCAGTACCGGCCGGAGCCCGGCGGGCGGGCCGTCGGACGGGGTGTCGGCGAGGAACTCCAGGACCTGCGCCTGGCGCCGTTCCTCGGCGTCCATCAGCGGCCCGCCGCCGAGCTCTCCGTGCACCTCCAGCGCGGTGAGCGAACACACCGACGCCCATGGGCGCAGCGCCGCCCCGTCCCACGTGGAGGGGGCGGCGCCCAGCATCTTGCGTACGAGTACCGCCAGGTCGCCGCCGTCGGTCTCCTCCGACGCGGCCCGGACCTCCGCCAGCCGTTCGGCCCAGCCCGCCCCGTCCTCGGCCACGCAGCACCACAGGGGCCTGAGGAGGTCGTCGGGTGCGGTGCTCAGCAAGGGAAGGCAGCGGTCGAGGCAGGCCAGCGCGGAGGCTGCCAGCCCCCGTTCGCCGGCCTCGGCGATCAGTTCCTGCGCGCTCTGGCTCATGGACGTCTCCCGTCGCGGACGCGGTACTCCCCTTACTGCGCCGCATGGCCGGAATCCGTCACTACGTGTGGCGGGAAACCATCGCTTCAGCGACGATCGGCTCCGCCCCCGGGCTCAGCCTCCGTCCAGCCGGTCCGCGAGCGCCCGGAAGTCCTCCCAGGTGAGCTGCGGCGTGGCCGGGTCCCAGAGCTTCTGGGCCGTCGCGCGCAGCGGCATGCGGATGCCGTTCGCCACCTGCGCAGCGGTCTGGGAGTTCGCCAGGTCGCACCAGACGGCGAACCGGCCGCCGAGGATCTGGTCCCCGTACCGCTCGGGCACCGCCGAGGAGCCGCGCAGCACCAGCGGCGTCCACTCCTGGTAGATGCGGCGGCCGGTGGGGTACGTGAACTGGTTCGGCTCGCCGAGGACGTAATAGAGGTACTCGTCGTTGAGGTTCACCACCCGGCGGCCCTCGCGCAGGTACTCCACCGGTTCGCGGGCGCCGATCTCCTTGCCCGTCCAGTACTCGACCTCGATGTCCTCGTGGGCGCTCACCGGGCCCCCGGCGAAGAAGCCGTCGTTCCAGGCCTTGGCCTTCTTCCGCTCGGACCTGACCACCGCCGCGCGGTCGTTCAGCCAGCCGGTCGCCAGGTCCTCGACGTCCGCGCCCGCGCCGTACTTCTGCCGCGCCGCCCGGGCGAGCTGCGGGTAGGAGGCGGCCGGGTCGCGGACCGTCAGCGCCTGGTACTCGTCGGCGCCGACGTGGAACCACGGGCCGGGGAACAGCTCGGCGTACTCACGCAGCAGGTCGTCGACGATCCGGGCCGACGCGGGCTTGGAGATGTCGATGGCGCCCTGCCGTGGCGTGCCCTGGACGTTGCGCAGCTGGAGCTGCGGGTGTGCCCGCAGGACGGCGCCGAGGTGTCCGGGCGAGTCGACCTCCGGGACGACGCTGATGTGCAGCCGGTTCGCCAGCGCCACGATGCGGCGGACCTCGGCCTTGGTCAGGTGCGGCTGCGAGACGATCTCGGGGTGCGAGGTGGACTCGATGCGGAAGGCCTGGTCGTCCGAGAAGTGCAGGCCGAGCTGGTTCAGCTTGAGGTCGGCCATGTCACGCAGCCGGTCCTCGATCCACGCGGCGCTGAAGTGCTTGCGGGCGATGTCGAGGTTCAGGCCGCGCTGCGGCTTGGCGGGCCGGTCCCGGATGACGCCCTCCGGGACGGCCCCGCCCGACCGGAGTGCCTGCTTGACGGTCCGCGTGCCGTAGAAGGCCCCCGCCTGGTCGGGCGCGGATATGCGCACCCGGCCGCCCCGGGTGGTGAGGGTGTACGACTCGGGGCCGCCGGCCTGTCCGGTGTTCAGGGCCAGCTCGATGTCGCCCGCGCGGGCGGCCCCCTCGCCCCGGTAGGCGGTCTTCAGCTCGCCGGCCAGGAGCCGGGCCTCGTCCGCGAGGGCGCCGCTGCCCTTGGCCACGACGACCGCGCTGCCGCTGCCGGGGCGCCAGCCGGGCCCCCGGGCGGGTTCGTGCTCCCGTACCGACGGGATGGTGCGGGGCGCGGTGGAGAGCGGATACGTCCGTGTGGGTGACGGGGTGGCCGACGGGGTGGGCGACGCCTCGGGGGTCGGCGTGGTGGCCGGACCGGTCGCCGGAGCGGTCCCCGGAGTGGTCGCGGTGCCGGGCGGGGCGGTCCCCCGGTCTCCGCCGCCGCCTTCCCCGCAGCCCGCGACGGTGAGCGAGAGCACCACGGCCGCGACGAGACCCCCTGTGGAATGCCGGTTCACGCGCTTACCTCCGTCCATGGGGTGTCCATGGGTGTACGGAAACCATCCCTTCCGGGTGAACTTCTCGCATCTCCCGCACAGCGCACGCTCACCCTGGGTAATGTTGTGCCCCTTCCCTCACACCTTCCTCACAGATCTCCGCTGTCCCGCTGTCCTTTTCGAGGAGCCCACGATGGCCGGCGACCCCACCGCAGGCGTCCCGAAGCGACCGCCCACCGCCCCGGCCAGGGCCGCCACGCCCGGAGCGGGCACCGTGGCCGCGGGGGCCACCCGCCCGCGACACGCCCCGCCGGAGGCCGCGCGGACACCGGCCGGAGCCGACCGCGCCGCGGCCGCCCGCCGCCAGGACCCCCGGCCCGACGGCACGCCCCCGGGAGCCCAGCGCCCCGAGGCCGGACGTGCCCGGCCCATACCTGCCCAGGGCCGCGGCGCCCACGCCACCGAAGGCCTGGCCCGGTTCAACGCCGCCCCGGCAGCCGCGGCCGAGGCCGCCCTGCTCGCCTGCTGCGGCAGCCGCGGCTGGGCCCGGCTGGTCGCCGCCCACCGCCCCTACCCGACGCTGGACGCCCTGCTCGCCGCCGCCGACGAGGCCAGCTACGACCTGTCCGGCGCCGACCTGGACGAGGCGCTGGCCGACGAGACGTCGGCGGGCCTGCCCCCGGGCACCCCGTCGGCCGCGCACACCGCGTGGGAGGCCGCGCACGCCGAGTACGAGAGCCGCTTCCACCACGCCTTCGTGATCTGCCTGGACGGCCACCGGCCCGAGGAGCAGCTCAACCAAGCGCTGTCGGCCATCCACACCCGTATGAGCCACCCCCCGGAGAAGGAGCGGGCGATCGCCGCGGACGAGCTGCGCCGCCTGGCTCGTGCCCGTCTGTCCCGTCTGATCGGACGAACCGGGCCCCCGGGTAGCCCGTCCGTGCCTGTTTGATCACACCTGAGGACCCCGCGCGAGGGATCCGACAAGTCGTCGCTACGATGACCGGGGCCGGTGGACCGTACCCGGCCGGGTCAGACCGACATCGAAGCCGGCCGACCCTGATCCCCGCTCCCGGAGGGTTTTTCCGTGCCGGCTGGAACGCTGTACCGCGGCCGGGAAGGCATGTGGTCGTGGGTGGCTCATCGAGTCACCGGCGTCCTCATCTTCTTCTTCCTGTTCGTACACGTGCTGGACACCGCTCTCGTCCGCGTCTCCCCCGAGGCCTACGACGAGGTCGTCGCCACCTACAAGACCCCGCTCGTCGCGTTGCTGGAGTACGGCCTCGTGGCCGCCATCCTCTTCCACGCGCTCAACGGCCTTCGTGTGATCGCCGTGGACTTCTGGTCCAAGGGCCCGCGCTTCCAGAAGCAGATGCTCTGGAGCGTGATGGCCATCTGGTTCGTCCTGATGGTGGGCGCCCTGTACCCCGTCCTCGGCCACGCCGTACGCGAAGTGTTCGGGAGCTGATGTCCGAGATGTCCACTGATTTCACCAAGTCCGCCGTCGGCCCGGTCGAGGGCGAGAGCCTCTACGACGTCGACAACCCGGCTCCGTACATCGAGCCGCCCCGCAAGCGGACGGGGAAGACCCCGAAGTCGGCCCGCGGCAACTTCGAGATGGCCGCGTGGCTCTTCATGCGCCTGTCGGGCATCGTGCTGGTGGTCCTCGTCATCGGCCACCTGCTGATCCAGCTGGTGCTGGACGGCGGCGTCTCCAAGATCGGCTTCGCCTTCGTGGCCGGCCGCTGGGCGTCCCCGTTCTGGCAGGTCTGGGACCTGCTGATGCTGTGGCTGGCGATGCTGCACGGCGCCAATGGCCTGCGTACCGTGATCAACGACTACGCCGAGCGCCCGAACACGCGCCTGTGGCTCAAGGGCCTGCTGTACACCGCCACGGTGTTCACCATCCTTCTGGGCACGCTGGTGATCTTCACCTTCGACCCGAACATCCGCTAGGCACGGGGCTGAGGAAATCCGCATGAAGATCCACAAGTACGACACCGTCATCGTCGGCGCCGGTGGCGCGGGCATGCGCGCCGCCATCGAGGCGACGAAGCGCAGCCGTACCGCCGTGCTGACGAAGCTCTACCCGACCCGCTCCCACACGGGCGCCGCGCAGGGCGGCATGGCCGCCGCGCTGGCGAACGTGGAGGAGGACAACTGGGAGTGGCACACCTTCGACACGGTCAAGGGCGGTGACTACCTGGTCGACCAGGACGCCGCCGAGATCCTGGCGAAGGAGGCCATCGACGCCGTCCTCGACCTGGAGAAGATGGGCCTGCCGTTCAACCGGACCCCGGACGGCACCATCGACCAGCGCCGCTTCGGCGGCCACTCCCGCAACCACGGCGAGGCCCCGGTCCGCCGGTCCTGCTACGCCGCGGACCGCACCGGTCACATGATCCTCCAGACGCTGTACCAGAACTGCGTCAAGGAGGGCGTGGAGTTCTTCAACGAGTTCTACGTCCTCGACCAGCTGATCACCGAGGTCGACGGCGTCAAGAAGTCCGCCGGTGTGGTCGCCTTCGAGCTGGCCACCGGTGAGATCCACGTCTTCCAGGCGAAGGCCGTGATCTACGCGTCCGGCGGCACCGGCAAGTTCTTCAAGGTGACGTCCAACGCGCACACCCTGACCGGTGACGGCCAGGCCGCCTGCTACCGGCGTGGTCTGCCGCTGGAGGACATGGAGTTCTTCCAGTTCCACCCGACGGGCATCTGGCGCATGGGCATCCTGCTGACGGAGGGCGCCCGTGGTGAGGGCGGCATCCTCCGCAACAAGGACGGCGAGCGCTTCATGGAGAAGTACGCGCCCGTCATGAAGGACCTCGCCTCGCGTGACGTCGTCTCGCGCTCCATCTACACGGAGATCCGCGAGGGCCGTGGCTGCGGTCCCGAGGGCGACCACGTCTACCTGGACCTCACCCACCTGCCGCCGGAGCAGCTCGACGCCAAGCTCCCGGACATCACCGAGTTCGCGCGGACGTACCTCGGCATCGAGCCCTACACGGACCCGATCCCGATCCAGCCGACCGCGCACTACGCCATGGGCGGCATCCCGACCAACGTCGAGGGTGAGGTCCTCAGCGACAACACCACCGTCGTGCCGGGTCTGTACGCCGCCGGCGAGGTCGCGTGCGTGTCGGTGCACGGCGCCAACCGCCTGGGCACCAACTCGCTGCTCGACATCAACGTCTTCGGCAAGCGCGCCGGCATCGCCGCCGCCGAGTACTCCGCCAAGGCCGACTACGTCGAGCTGCCGGAGAACCCCGCCTCCTTCGTGCAGGAGCAGGTCGAGCGGCTGCGCAACTCCACCGGCAGCGAGCGGGTCTCGGTGCTGCGCAAGGAGCTGCAGGAGACGATGGACGCCAACGTGATGGTGTTCCGCACCGAGCAGACGATCAAGACGGCGGTCGAGAAGATCGCCGAGCTGCGCGAGCGGTACCGGAACGTGTCCATCCAGGACAAGGGCAAGCGGTTCAACACGGACCTGCTGGAGGCCATCGAGCTGGGCAACCTGCTCGACCTGGCCGAGGTCATGGCCGTCTCGGCGCTGGCCCGCAAGGAGTCCCGCGGCGGCCACTACCGCGAGGACTACCCGAACCGAGACGACGTCAACTTCATGCGCCACACCATGGCGTACCGCGAGGTCGGCGCCGACGGCTCCGAGACCGTGCGTCTCGACTACAAGCCCGTCGTCCAGACCCGCTACCAGCCGATGGAGCGTAAGTACTGATGGCTACCCCGACCCTGGAGAAGCGGGAAGCCGGCTTCGCCGACTCCCCGTACATCACCGCCACCTTCCGGATCCGCCGCTTCAACCCCGAGGTGTCGGAGCACGCGGTCTGGGAGGACTTCCAGATCGAGATCGACCCGAAGGAGCGTGTGCTCGACGCCCTCCACAAGATCAAGTGGGACGTCGACGGCTCGCTGACCTTCCGGCGGTCCTGCGCGCACGGCATCTGCGGCTCCGACGCGATGCGGATCAACGGCAAGAACAGGCTCGCCTGCAAGACGCTGATCAAGGACATCAACCCGGAGAAGCCCATCACGGTCGAGGCCATAAAGGGCCTGACGGTCCTCAAGGACCTGGTCGTGGACATGGAGCCGTTCTTCCAGGCGTACCGCGACGTGATGCCCTTCCTCGTCACCAAGGGCAACGAGCCGACGCGTGAGCGCCTCCAGTCCGCCGAGGACCGCGAGCGGTTCGACGACACCACCAAGTGCATCCTGTGCGCCGCGTGCACGTCGTCCTGCCCGGTGTTCTGGAACGACGGCCAGTACTTCGGCCCGGCCGCGATCGTCAACGCGCACCGCTTCATCTTCGACTCGCGCGACGAGGCCGGCGAGCAGCGGCTGGAGATCCTCAACGACAAGGACGGCGTGTGGCGCTGCCGCACCACGTTCAACTGCACGGACGCCTGCCCGCGCGGTATCGAGGTCACCAAGGCGATCCAGGAAGTGAAGCGCGCGCTGATCACGCGCCGCTACTGACACTCCCCGCTTCCCGGCGCCTCACCGAAGGGCCCGTTTCCTCACGGAAGCGGGCCCTTCGGCCTGCGGATCGCCCGTACCGGTGGTTTGGCCGAACTACGCGTAGACCGGATGGATGCCTGAGGCATGTAGTGGGACCGGCAGTCCGAATCTCGTCACCTGCGAGGCCACCATGACGGAAGCCGTAGCGTTCCCCCAGGACCGCACGTGTCCCTACCACCCGCCCACCGCCTACCGACCGCTGCGCGAGTCGCGGCCGCTCTCCCGCGTCACGCTCTACGACGGCCGGTCGGTGTGGGTCGTCACCGGGCACGCCGCCGCCCGCCAACTCCTGTCGGACCAGCGACTCTCCACCGACTCCACCCACGCGGCCTTCCCGCTGCCCACGGAGCGGTTCGCCGCCGTGCGCAACCGCCGCCGCACCGCCCTGCTGGGCGTGGACGACCCCGAACACAACGTGCAGCGGCGGATGCTCATCCCCGGCTTCACGCTCAAGCGCACGGCCGACCTGCGGCCACGCATCCAGCGGACGGTGGACGAGCTGATCGACGCCATGGTCGAGCAGGGCCCCCCGGCCGAGCTGGTGTCCGCCTTCGCCCTGCCGGTCCCCTCCATCGTCATCTGCGACCTGCTGGGCGTGCCCTACACCGACCACGAGTTCTTCGAGGAGCAGTCGCGCCGGCTACTGCGGGGCCCGTCGGCGGAGGACACCGAGGACGCCCGAGGCCGGCTGGAGGACTACCTCGGCGACCTGGTTGAGCGGAAACGCGACAAACCCGGGACCGGGGTCCTCGACGACCTGGTCCAGCAACTCGCCCACGGCCGGCTCGACAAACAGGAGCTGATCGAGCTGGCCACGATCCTGCTGGTGGCGGGCCACGAGACCACCGCGAACATGATCTCGCTCGGTACGTTCACACTGCTCCGGCACCCGGAACAACTGGCCGAGCTGAAGGCCGACCCGGAGCTGATGCCGGCCGCCGTGGAGGAGCTGCTGCGGTTCCTGTCGATCGCGGACGGCATGCTCCGGGTGGCCAAGGCGGACATCGACATCGGCGGGGTGACCATCCGGGCCGACGAGGGCGTCGTCTTCTCGACCTCGGTCATCAACCGGGACACGTCCGCGTACGCCGAGCCGGACACCCTGGACTGGCATCGGTCGGCCCGCCACCACGTGGCGTTCGGCTTCGGCATCCACCAGTGCCTGGGCCAGAACCTGGCGCGGGCGGAGATGGAGATCGCGCTGCGGACGCTCTTCGAGCGGCTGCCGGGCCTCCGGCTGGCGGCACCGCCCGAGGAGATCCCGTTCAAACCGGGGGACACGATCCAGGGAATGCTGGAACTGCCCGTCACATGGTGAGGATGAGCCCCATGGACATTCTGATCGACAAGCACGTCTGCATCGGTGCGGGACAGTGCGCCCTGACCGCGCCGGACGTGTTCACCCAGGACGACGACGGGTTCAGCGAGCTCCTGCCCGGGCGGGAGGACGGCGCCGGGAGCCCCCTGGTGCGGGAGGCCGCCCGGGCGTGCCCGGTGGGCGCCATCAAGGTGGCGCCCTAAGGGCGGGGCACGGCGGGCCGGCGGGTGGCGGCGGGCGGAAGGGTACGGCGGGCCGCGGGCTCCGGCCGGGCGGGCTCCGGCCGGGCGGCGCATGCGGCTTGAACATGTTCAAAGCGAGGGCTACAGTCAGGCTGCTCAAGCTCTCCGAAGGACGTGAACCACGTGACGGACGCCCAGGCGCCGACGCCCGCCGGACCCGCCGAGGCCCCCAAGGCCCCCAAGGCCCCCAAGGCCCCCAAGAGCGAGCAGACCCGCACCCTCATCCTCGAAACCGCGCTCCGGCTCTTCCAGGAGCGCGGCTACGACGGGACGACGATGCGGGCCGTGGCCCAGGAGGCGGGCGTCTCCGTCGGCAACGCCTACTACTACTTCGCCTCCAAGGAACATCTGGTCCAGAGCTTCTACGACCGGCTCGCCGCCGAACACCGGATCGCCGTCCAGCCCGTCCTGGAGGGCGACCGGGACCTGGCGGTACGGATCCGGGAGTCGCTGCTGACGTGGCTGGACGTGGCCCGGCCCTACCACCCGTTCGCCACCCAGTTCTTCAAGAACGCCGCCGACCCCGACAGCCCGCTGAGTCCCTTCTCGCCCGAGTCGGTCGCCGCCCGCGAGGCGGCCATCTCCATCCAGGAGCGGGTGCTGTCCGGCTCCGACACCAAGACCGCTCCGGAGCTGGCCGAGCTGCTCCCGCGCCTGATGTGGCTGATGCAGATGGGCCTGGTGCTGTTCTGGGTGTACGACCGGTCGGAGGGCACCGAGCGCAGCCGCCGGCTCGTCGTACGCACCGCGCCCCTCGTCGCACGGGCGATCGCGCTGTCCCGGTTCCGGGCGCTGCGGCCGCTGGTGCGGCAGCTGCACGAGGTGCTGGAGGAGTTCATGCCGGGGGCCGTGACCGGGGCGGCTACGCCTGCTTCGACGCCAGCTCGACGACCGTGATGTCGGACGGGGCGCCGACCCGGACCGGCGGCCCCCAGGCGCCCGCGCCACGCGAGACGTACAACTGCGTGTCGCCGTACCGTTCGAGTCCGGCGACGGTGGGGTTGGCCAGCTCCGCGAGGAAGTTGCCGGGCCAGAGCTGACCGCCGTGGGTGTGGCCGGACAGCTGGAGGTCGACCCCGTGCGCCACGGCGTCGTGGATGACGACCGGCTGGTGCGCGAGCAGCACGGCGGCGCGCGCCCGGTCGCGGTCGCCGAGCGCGGCGGCGAAGTCGGGTCCGTCGCCGTAGTTCTCGCCCGCGACGTCGTTGACCCCGGCGAGGTCGAACCCGGCGATCTCCACGCGCTCGTTGCGGAGCGGGCGCATGCCCAGCTCCCGCACGTGGTGCACCCACTCCTCCGCGCCGGAGAAGTACTCGTGGTTGCCGGTCACGAAGAAGGAGCCGTGCCGGGAGCGGAGCCGGGCGAGCGGCTCGGCGGCCCGTCCCAGGTCCTCGACGCTGCCGTCGACCATGTCACCGACGACGGCGACCAGGTCCGGCTGGGTGGCGTTGACGGCGTCGACGATGCGCTGGGTGTGCGCGCGCCCCAGGATGGGGCCGAGGTGGATGTCGCTCACCACCGCTATCCGGTACCCGTGCGCCCCGCGGGCCAGCTTCGCTAGCGGTACGGTGACCCGCTTGACGCGGGGCCCGCGCAGGACGCCGTACGTCCCGTACCCGACGGTCCCCAGCGCGGCGGCCGCGGCGGCGCCACCGACGACGCGCGACACGAACAGCCGCCGGGACGGGCCGGGCGCCCCGGACGCCGGACCTCCCCGCCCGGCGCCCGCACCTGCCTCCGCCTCCGCACCGGCTCCCGCACCGGCGGCGGGCGTCTCGGGCGACGCGGGTGCCCCGGGCGACGCGGAAGCCACGGACGGTGCGGCGACCGGCGCGGGCGCTCCGGCCATGGCCGACACGGGCGTGGCCGGTACCGGCGTGGGCGCCGTGACCGGCACGGCGGCCGCCCGGCGGTCCAGGGCCCGGCGCAGCAGGGGCCGGAGCGCCTCACCCACCACCAGGGCGAGCACCACGTACAACAGCGACGCCAGCCACAGGAAACCCGGCCAGGCCAGGACTTGCTGGAGCCGGAACGGCGCCCCGGCCCGCCCCGCCGTCAGCGCGCCCAGCGACAGCAGCGGCAGCACGACCAGGGCGATCGTGCCCAGCCGCCGCGCCACGCCGCCCGGCGCCGTGACGTCGCGCACCAGGCGCCGCCACACGTACCAGTGCACGGCCCCCAGCAGGCCGATGACCCCGACGAGTACCAGCATGGCCAGCAGCACGGGTCCCTACCCCCTATTCGGCGCGCGCGTCGCGGCGTGAGGCGCGTACACCACGCAACCCGATGGCGCCCACCGCCGTCCCCAGAACAAAGGACGTGATGGCGAGCAGCAGATGAACCCAGAAGTAGGCAGTCGGGTCGCCCGCGTCGTCGAAGGCGAGACCGCTCCCGTCGTTCCAGAGATTCTTGACGAAAGTGATCCAGATGAACCAGCTCCACACCCCGAAGGCGAGCAGGAACCAGGAGGCGGAGCGGCTGAGCTTCATGGGTTCAGTATCGCCGCCTCCGGTCGAGGGTCTCCTGCGGGGTGTGGTGTCGGCTTCCCCCGGGGCTCCCTGTACGTTCTCGACCGTGTCAGCTCTGAAGAAGACCGTTCTGGCGGCCGCCGCCGCCGCGCTGCTGCCCCTCCTCACCGCCGCTCCGGCCCTGGCGGCTCCGCCCGCGGACAAGGAGGACCAGCAGCCGAAGCCGCCCGCCGTCATGTCCACGGTCGGCGGGGCGAAGCTCGGCAAGCCCGGCACGCAGGTGAACCTGGCCCCCGGGGTCCCGGTGCTGCCCAAGGAGGTCACGGGCCGCTCCTGGATCGTGGCGGACGCGGAGAGCGGTGAGGTGCTGGCCTCGCACAACGCCCACTGGCGACTGCCTCCGGCCTCCACCCTGAAGATGCTGTTCGCGGACACGGTGCTGCCCAAGCTGCCCAAGACGCGGTCGCACGTGGTCACGCCCGAGGAGCTGGCGAAGGTCGGCGAGGGCTCCAGCCTCGTCGGGGTCAAGGAGAAGCAGGCCTACACCGTTCACGACCTGTGGCTGGGCGTCTTCCTCCGCTCCGGCAACGACGCCGTGCACGTCCTGTCGTCGATGAACGGCGGCATCGGCAAGACGGTCCAGGACATGAACGCCCGCGCCGCCGAGCTCCAGGCGCTCGACACCCACGTCGTCTCGCCGGACGGGTACGACGCCGTGGGCCAGGTCTCGTCCGCGTACGACCTCACACTCATCGCGCGCAGCGGCATGCAGAACAAGGACTTCCGGGAGTACTGCTCCACGCCGCGCGCGAAGTTCCCCGGGGAGGTCAAGCCCGGGAACAAGAAGCGTTCGTCGTTCGAGATCCAGAACACCAACCGGCTGCTGACGGGTGACTACGGCATCCCCGCCTACCAGGGCATCGCCGGGGTGAAGAACGGCACCACGACGCACGCGGGCGCCACGTTCACCGGTGTCGCCGAGCGGGGCGGGAAGGTGCTGCTGGTCACCGTCATGAACCCGTCCGCGAAGGAGGGCCACGCCGTCTACAAGGAGGCGGCCCGCCTGCTGGACTGGGGCTTCTCGGCCGCCGGCAAGGTGAAGCCGGTCGGCGAGCTGGTGCCGCCGAGGTCGGCGAGGTTCGGGACCGGGACGGGCGAGAGCGGCGGGAACGGGCAGACCGGCCCGGGCGGGGGCGACCAGGCGGCCGGCGAGGGCGACGGCAGGGCGACGGTCGCGGCGACGGGCGGCGCCGGCGGGGCCGGGACGGCGCTGACGGTGGCCGGAGGGGTGCTGGTGCTGCTGGCGGGCGGGTGGTTCGTGGTCAACCGGCGCTGGCCGCTCCCCGATCTCGTACGCCGTCGTCGTCAGCCGGGGTCCGGGAGCGAGTAGCGGTCCAGGCGGCGCAGAACAGCAGCAGCTTGGCGGTGAGGTTGATCCACAGCAGGAGCGCGACGGGCACCCCGAACGCCCCGTACATCGACTTCGCCGCCACGCCCTTCATATAGCCGCCGAGCAGCAGCTTCAGCGCCTCGAAGCCGACCGCGCCGATCAGTGCCGCCACGACGAGGCGGCGGCGCGGCGGCTGGACGCCGGGCAGCAGCGTCAGGACGTAGAGCAGGATCAGGAAGTCGGCGAGGACGGCGACCGCGAGGGCGACGGCCTGGAGGAGTACGCCGCCGGCGCCGCCCCCGGAGATCCCGAGCCGCTCGGCGGTCCAGCCGACGGCGGTGGAGCCCAGGCCGGAGGCGGCGAGCGAGGCCAGGCCGGTCGCCCCGAGGCCGAGCAGGATCACGGCGTCCTTGCCCTTGCGGACGAAGGGGTTGCCCTCGTCGCAGTCGTCGAGCCCCCACACGGCCCGCAGGCAGTCGCGCATGGAGCCCACCCAGCCGATGCCGGTGAACAGGACCAGCGCGCCGGCGACGAGACCCACGGTGCCGGCGTTGGCGACGAGCGCGTCGAGGTCGAGCTGGTCGGAGATGCCGGGGACCTGCTCGGCGAGCTTGTCCTCGATGTCGCGCAGCCGCTGGTCGGTGAGGAGCACGGCGCCGACGGCGGCGGCGACGGTGATCAGCGGGAAGAGCGCCAGGAAGCTGATGAAGGTGATGGCGCCGGCCAGGCGGGTCCAGTGGGCGTGGTCGAGGGTCTCGTACGAGCGCCAGGCGTGCGTACGCATGAGGCGCGCGGCCCACGGGCCGATGAGGGGGAGCTTGGTCAGCCAGTCCATGACGTGCCCCTACCCCGTGCGCCGAAGACGAGTGTGCGGGTCCCCCAGAAGCGCACGCAGGTGGCGAGGGCCATGCCCACACCCAGACCGGAGACGGTGTCGGCCAGCGGGGAGGTGAGCCCGAGCGCGTAGTGCGAAACGCCGAGGCACCCCAGCTGTACGGCGGCGCCTGCGAGGTTGACGCCGAAGAACGCCCCGTACTGACGGAGGTGGAGGCTCCGGCGGCGGTACGTGCCGAGGGCGTTGCCGAGGTAGGCGACGGTGCAGCCGGCGAGGAAGGAGAGCGCCTTGGCGGGCAGCGGGTCGAGGTGTGGCCGGAGCGCCAGGAAGAGGGTGAGGTCGGCGGCGTAAGCGACCCCGCCCACCAGCAGGAACCCCAGCGCCTCGCGCCTCACGGGTCCGCCACCGCCATCGCGTACATCGCCAGCCAGGCGAGACCGATCACCGCGAGGGGGCGGTCGCGCAGGACGACGTCCTCGGGGGCGCCGGCGGTGCCGCGGTCGGCGAAGACGGCGTAGCGCAGTACGGCGAGGATGAAGGCGATGGTGGAGAGCTGGCGCCAGGTGCCGCTGTGCTCCAGCGCCCAGAGGCAGTAGCCGAGCACGGCGACCCCGGCGGCGAGCTGCCAGACGAAGCGGAGGTAGCCGGTGGTGTACTCGGTGAGCAGGACGCGGGTCTCCCCGCCCCGACCCGCCATCTGGACGGCTTCGGAGTAGCGCTTGGCGGCGACCATGAACAGGGCGCCGAAGCCGGTGGTGATGAGGAACCAGCGCGAGAGCGGGATGCCGAGCGCCACGCCGCCGATCATGGCGCGCATAACGAAGCCGGTCGTGACGACGGCGAGGTCGACCACGAGGACGTGTTTGAGGCGGAGGCAGTAGGCGAGCTGCATGACGAGGTACGCGGCGAGCAGCGCGGCCGTCAGGGCGTTGCAGAGCGCGGCGGCGCCGGCGAGCGCCACGAACGCGAGGACGCCGCCGGTGCCGTACGCCACCGGGACGGGTACGTCCCCGGCGGCCACGGGGCGGCGGCATTTGACGGGGTGGGCGCGGTCGGCGGCGGCGTCGCGGGCGTCGTTGACGAGGTAGACGGCGGCGGCCGCGGCGGTGAACAGCAGGAACACGACGCCGAGTTGCACGGCGGTGTGCCGGGAGACGAGCTCTCCGGCGGCGGCGGGCGCGGCGGCCACGAGCACGTTCTTGATCCACTGGCGGGGGCGTGCGGCGCGGACGAGCCCGAGGGGCACCACGACCGCCGGGGGCGCCGGGCGGGTGACGGCCGCCGCGACGGTCGGCTCACCCACGGCGGCGCCCGTCGCGGAACCGGTCCCGCACCGCCGGTGGCGCCCACCGTCCGCCCACCGCGGCCGTCACGGCCCCCAGCAGGGCCCCGGCCACCACGTCGGTCGGGTAGTGGGCGCCCATCACCAGGCGGGACAGGCACATGGCGGCCGCCACGGGAGCACCGGCCCAGCGGGTGCCGGGCCGCACCGCCGCGAACGCCACGGCGGCGGCGGCCGCGGAGGCGGCGTGCGAGCTGGGGAACGAGTAGCGCCCGACGACGAGCCGGAACGGCACCCGTCCGCAGGCGCCCCCGCCGACGGCGCCCGTGGCGCACCGGGCCCGTGCACTGCCGTCGGCGGCGGCGGCGGCGGACGGCGACGGCGTGCCGCCACCGGCAGCCGAGGAGGCTCGCCCGCCGCCGATGGGCACCGCCCCGGCACGGGACGGGGGCGAGGGCGTGCCGCCGCCGGCGGAGGGTCCGGCACCGGTACCGGGCGCCCCCGAGGACGGTCGCCCGCCACCGATGGGCACCGCCCCGGCACGGGGCGCGGACAGGGGCGTACGGCAACAGCCGGTGTCGGGCTCGGCTACGGAGCCAGGCGGCGGTGCGGCCGAAGGCAGGCCGCAGCAGCTGCCGGCGGGCGCGGCCCCGGTGTCCGGCACCGCCAGCGGCGTACCGCCGCCTCCGGTGCCGGGCACGGGCGCGCAGGCGCAGCCGGTGCGAGCCGAGGCCACGGGCGTGCCGCAACCGCCGTCGGCGGACACGACACCGGCCACGGGCGTGCCACCCCCGCCGATGCCCGGCGGGTCGACGAGGTGGCACCCCAGCGGGGCGACGGGGCCGGGCTCCGGCGGGAGCGCTGGGTCGGCGGGGCCGCGCTCCGGCTGGGCAGCGGGACCCGCCGGGTACCGAACCGGCGGAACGGCCGGGTCGGCGGGGCCGCGCTCCGGCGGGAGGGCGAGACCGACCGGGCGCCGATCCAGCTGGGCGGCGGGGCCGGCCGGGTGCCGGTTCGGGGGGAGGGCGGGGCGGGGGCGGCGGGCGAGGTGCTTCAGAGCCGAGGCCGCCCCGTGCGCCGTGGCCGTCAGGACCGTGGCGCGCAGCCAGGGGTCCCGGCGCGGGGGGTCGGCCGCCGCTCCGGCGAGGCCGGCCGCCAGCCAGAGCGCGGCGTGCTCGCCCGTGAGCGACAGCGCCCGCGCGGTCGCCGCCACCACCGGCCGGCGGCGGCCGAAGGCGTGCAGCGCGCCCACCAGCCGACGATCGACGACCTCCCACCGGGCGCCCGCGTATCGCATCCTGCGCCACCCCTTTCGTCGTCCGTGGACGGTGCACCACGGCGACTCTGGCGCGCCGCACCCCGGAGGACGCGGCAATCTTTCATGACACTCCTTTAATCACCCATTTCGGCGAGCCGGGCGACTCAGCCGACAAACCCCTCAAACAACGCAAGTGCGGCGATACGGTCGCGTTCATGTCCGACGCCGAGACCTCCACCGGGCCGGCCGAGCCGGTGACCGGCTGGGGCCGCACCGCCCCTTCCGCCGCCCGCCTCGTGCGGCCCCGCAGCTACGAGGAAGCAGCCGCCGCCGTCCGCGCCTGCGGCACCCGCGGGGGTATCGCCCGCGGGCTCGGCCGGGCCTACGGCGACGCGGCCCAGAACGCCGGCGGCGCCGTACTGGACATGACCGCCCTCACCCGCATCCGCTCCATCGACGCGGACACCGGGCTCGTCGTCTGTGACGCGGGCGTCAGCCTGCACCGGCTGATGGAGGTGCTGCTGCCGCTCGGCTGGTTCGTCCCGGTCACCCCCGGCACCCGGTACGTCACCGTCGGCGGTGCCATCGGCGCCGACATCCACGGCAAGAACCACCACGTCTCGGGCTCGTTCAGCCGCCACGTACGCGCCTTCGACCTCCTCACCGCCGACGGCACGATCCGCACCGTCCTCCCCGGCACCGACCTCTTCGACGCGACCACCGGCGGCATGGGGCTGACGGGGGTGATCCTCTCCGCGGCCGTCCGGCTGCTGCCCGTCGAGACGTCCCTGATGTCGGTCGACACCGAACGCGCCACCGACCTCGACGACCTGATGGCCCGCCTCACCGCCAACGACCACGGTTACCGCTACTCCGTCGCCTGGATCGACCTCCTCGCGCGCGGGGCCGCCACCGGCCGGGCCGTCCTCACCCGCGGCGACCACGCCCCGTACGACGCGCTCCCCCGGCGGGCCCGGCGCGATCCGCTCGCCTTCCGCCCCGGCCGGCTGCCGGCCGCCCCCGCCTTCGTCCCCGAAGGGCTGCTCAGCCGCCCGGCGGTCGGCCTGTTCAACGAGCTCTGGTACCGCAAGGCGCCCCGCCACCGCACCGGCGAACTCCAGCGGCTGTCCACCTTCTTCCACCCCCTGGACGGGGTCCCGCACTGGAACCGGGTGTACGGGCGCGGCGGCTTCGTCCAGTACCAGTTCGTCGTCGGGCACGGGCAGGAGGACACCCTGCGCCGCATCGTGCGCCGGATCGCGCGCCGGGGCTGCCCCTCGTTCCTGGCGGTCCTGAAGCGGTTCGGCGAGGGCGACCCCGGCTGGCTGTCCTTCCCCATGCCCGGCTGGACGCTGGCGCTGGACATCCCCGCCGGGCTCACCGGCCTCGGCGCGTTCCTCGACGAGCTCGACGAGGAGGTGGCGGGCGCGGGCGGCCGCGTCTACCTCGCCAAGGACTCCCGGCTGCGCCCGGACGCGCTGCGCGCCATGTACCCGCGGCTGCCGGACTTCCTCGCCCTGCGCGCCGAGCTGGACCCGCGCTCGGTGTTCACCTCGGACCTCGCCCGCCGCCTCGGTCTCTAGCCCCGGCCCCGCCTCCGGACCCGGACCCCGACCCGGACCCGGACCCCGGACCCCGGACCCCGGACCCCGGACCCCGGACCCTCAAGGAGTACGTCATGAAGGACGCCTTCGGCGCCCCCCAGTCCCTGCTCGTCCTCGGCGGCACGTCCGAGATCGGCCTCGCCACCGCGCGCCGGCTGATCGCGAGGCGTACGCGGACGGTCTGGCTGGCCGGCCGCCCCTCCCCCGCCCTGGACGCCGCCGCGGCCTCGTTGCGCGAGCTGCGCCCGGAGGCGGACGCGGTGACCGTCCGCACGGTCCCCTTCGACGCCCTCGACCCGGCCTCGCACGAGGAGGCCCTGGGGAAGGTCTTCGCCGACGGCGACATCGACATGGTGCTGCTCGCCTTCGGCGTCCTGGGGGACCAGGGGCGTGACGAGGGGGCGCCGCTCGACGCCGTGCGCGTCGCCCAGACCAATTACACCGGCGCCGTCTCCGCCGGTCTCACCTGCGCTAACGCCCTGCGTGCCCAGGGGCACGGCTCGCTGGTCGTGCTGTCCTCGGTGGCCGGCGAACGCGTCCGCCGGGCCAACTTCATCTACGGCTCCAGCAAGGCGGGGCTGGACGCCTTCGCCCAGGGCCTGGGCGACGCCCTGCACGGTACCGGCGTCCACGTCATGGTCGTCAGGCCCGGCTTCGTACGGACCAGGATGACGGCCGGACGGGCGGAGGCGCCCATGGCGACGACCCCGGAGGCGGTGGCGCACGCGATCGAGCAGGGGCTGTGGCGCCGTTCGGAGACGGTGTGGGTGCCGGGCGCGCTGCGCCTGGTGATGTCGGCCCTGCGGCACGTGCCGCGGGGCGTCTTCCGGCGCCTGCCGCTGTGAGACCGCCGCCTCAGCGCGTGGTGGCCGGCTCGTCCACGGGTGAGCCCTGGGCGGGCACGGACCGGGCCGGGCGGCCGCCGCCGAACTCGTACTCGGACAGCTTCCGCCACACGCCGTCGGGGCCCTGTTCGTACAGGGCGAAGGAACCGACGGTCCACGACGCCTCGAAGTCGGCCAGCTCCTCGTACGCCCGGTCCATCGCCTCCTCGGCGATGCCGTGCGCCACGGTCACGTGCGGGTGGTACGGGAACTGCAGCTCCCGCTCCAGCGGGCCCGACGTGTCCCGGACCCGCTGCTGGAGCCAGGAGCAGGCCGCCGCGCCCTCCACGACCTGGACGAAGACGACCGGCGACAGCGGCCGGAAGGTGCCCGTGCCGGACAGCCGCATCGGGAACGACCGGCAGGCCGCCGCCACCTCGGCGAGGTGCGCCCGGACCACGGGCAGCCGCGCCGAGTCGACCTGGGTCGGCGGCAGGAGCGTGACGTGCGTGGGAATGCCGTGCGCGGCGGGATCACCGAAGCCCGCGCGCCGCTCCTGGAGCAGGCTGCCGTAGGGCTCCGGGACCGCGAGCGAAACGCCGAGCGTTACGGTCCCCACGTCGTTCTCCTCAAGTCTCGGTTCGGTCGTCGGTGGTCGATGGTCGGTCGTCGGTGGTCCGGTCGTCCGGTGGTCTGTCGTCCGGTCGTCCCGTGGTCCGGTCGTCCGGTGGTCGGTTCGCCGTGCCGTCAGCCGCCAGTGTGGCGGCTTGACCCGTCGTGTGGCCAGAGTCGTTGGACCGGACACCGGAGCAGCGCCGGTGGGACGCCGGGTCCCGTCCGGCGCTCGCGCCGGTCTTCAGTGCTTGGCGGGCAGGAAGCCCACCTTCTCGTAGGTCTGCGCGAGCGTCTCCCCGGCGACCGCGCGGGCCTTCTCCGCGCCCTTGGCCAGGATGGAGTCCAGCGTCTCGGGGTCGTCCAGATATTCCTGGGTGCGGGTCTTGAAAGGGGTCACGAAGTCGACCATGACCTCGGCGAGGTCGGTCTTCAGCGCGCCGTACATCTTGCCCTCGTAGCTCCGCTCCAGGTCGGGGACGGAGGTGCCGGTGAGGGTTGACATGATCGTCAGCAGGTTGCTGACACCCGGCTTGTTCTCGGGGTCGTAGCGGATCACGGTCTCGGTGTCGGTCACCGCGCTCTTCACCTTCTTCGCCGTCGCCTTCGGCTCGTCCAGGAGGTTGATCAGGCCCTTCGGGGTGGAGGCGGACTTGCTCATCTTGACCGCCGGGTCCTGGAGGTCGTAGATCTTCGCCGTCTCCTTCAGGATGTACGGAGCCGGGACGGTGAACGTCTCACCGAAGCGGGTGTTGAACCGGTCCGCGAGGTCGCGGGTGAGCTCGATGTGCTGGCGCTGGTCCTCACCGACCGGGACCTCGTTCGCCTGGTACAGCAGGATGTCCGCGACCTGGAGGATCGGGTACGTGAACAGCCCGACCGTGGCGCGGTCGGCGCCCTGCCTGGCGGCCTTGTCCTTGAACTGGGTCATGCGGGAGGCCTCGCCGAACCCGGTGAGGCAGTTCATGACCCAGCCGAGCTGGGCGTGCTCGGGGACGTGGCTCTGGACGAAGAGCGTGCAGCGCTCGGGGTCGAGGCCCGCGGCGAGCAGCTGGGCGGCGGCGAGCCGGGTGTTGGCGCGCAGCTCCGCCGGGTCCTGCGGAACGGTGATCGCGTGCAGGTCGACGACCATGTAGAAGGCGTCGTGGGTCTCCTGCAGCGCGACCCACTGACGGACCGCACCGAGGTAGTTGCCGAGGTGGAACGAGCCGGCGGTGGGCTGGATCCCGGAGAGCACGCGAGGACGATCAGAGGCCATGTTCCTCATTCTCTCAGTTGCCGCCGACAGGTCGGGAACCGTCATCCGTGAGACGAGCGACACAGGCGGGCGCGGACGGGACGGCCGGGTCCCCCGACCGGTGCCCCGGCCGTGGCGGCCCGGGCGGGGTCCGTCGCTGCGGGGCGTGCGACGCGGGTGCGCGACGCCGGGTGCGCGACGCGCGTCCGGGCTCGGGAGGCCGGGGCCGGGCCCCGGTCGGGGGGCGGGGCCGGGCCCCGGTCGGGGGGCGGGGCCGGGCCCCGGTCGGGGGGCGGGGGTCAGGCGGGGATGCCGGGGGCCGGGTGGGCGGCCATCAGGTCGGCGACCTCGGCACGGATCACGGCCAGGGCGGCCTCGTCGCCGCTGCGGGCGGCGGTGACGCCCCGGTCGATCCAGCCGGCGACGGCCGCCATGTGCTCCGTACCGAGGCCTCGCGAGGTGAGGGACGGGGTGCCGATGCGGATGCCGGAGGGGTCGAAGGGCTTACGAGGGTCGTAGGGAACGGTGTTGTAGTTCACGACGATCCCCGCCCGGTCCAGGGCTTTCGCGGCGATCTTGCCCGGCACGTCCTTGGGTGTGAGGTCCATCAGGATCAGGTGGTTGTCCGTGCCGCCGGAGACCAGGTCGAAGCCCCGGACCAGGAGTTCCTCCGCGAGGGCCTTGGCGTTGGCGACGACCGCGTGCGCGTAGTCCCGGAAGGCGGGCCGGGACGCCTCGCGGAGGGCGACGGCGATGGCGGCGGTGGTCTGGTTGTGGGGGCCGCCCTGGAGGCCGGGGAAGACCGCCTTGTCGATGGCCTTGGCGTGCTCCTCGCGGCACATGAGCATCGCGCCGCGCGGGCCGCGCAGGGTCTTGTGCGTGGTCGTGGAGATCACGTCGGCGTGCGGCACCGGCGACGGGTGGGCGCCGCCCGCGATCAGGCCCGCGATGTGGGCCACGTCGGCGACCAGGACGGCGCCCGCCTCGCGGGCGATCTCCGCGAAGGCGGTGAAGTCGATGGTCCGGGGCAGGGCGGTGCCGCCGCAGAAGATGACCTTGGGCCGCTCCTTGAGGGCGAGGTCGCGCACCTCGTCGAAGTCGACGAGCCCGGTGTCGTGGCGGACGCCGTACTGGACGCCGCGGAACCAGGTGCCGGTGGCGGAGACGCCCCAGCCGTGGGTGAGGTGGCCGCCCATCGGGAGGGCCATGCCCATCACGGTGTCGCCGGGCTGGGCGAAGGCCAGGTACACGGCGAGGTTGGCCGGGGAGCCCGAGTAGGGCTGGACGTTGGCGTGGTCGACGCCGAAGAGGGCCTTGGCCCGGCCGATGGCGAGCAGCTCGACCTGGTCGATGTTCTGCTGGCCCTCGTAGTAGCGCCGGCCCGCGTAGCCCTCGCTGTACTTGTTCTGCAGGACGGTGCCGGACGCCTCCAGGACCGCCTGCGAGACGTAGTTCTCGCTGGGGATCAGCCGCAGGGTGTCGGCCTGGAGCCGCTCCTCCGCACCGACGAGCGCCGCGAGTTCGGGATCGGTGGCGGCGAGGGCGGGGTGGTGGGCGGGGTGGTCGGCGGGCAGGGGAATGCTGGTCATGGCGTCCTCCAGGGGGCCGGCAGCACGGACGAAGGCCTTCGGGTGCCCAGGCGGGCGGCACCCTCGTGTGATCTGCCGCGCACGGCTCCCCCGGGGTCGCTTCCCCGTACGCCAGTCGCCGCGCGTACCGCCCACCCTAGCCACCACGCCGCCCGCGAGGTTTCCCCGTCCGCATGGCGAGCGACGATAGAAAGGGGCGCCACCACCGCCCCCAGCCGCAGGACGAACGGAGATCCCGTGCCGAGCACACAAGAGGCGATCGCTTCCGCGGAGGCGCACAGCGCGCACAACTACCACCCCTTGCCCGTCGTCGTCGCGGCGGCGGACGGTGCGTGGATGACCGATGTCGAGGGGCGCCGTTACCTCGACATGCTCGCCGGCTATTCGGCGCTCAACTTCGGGCACGGCAACCGGCGGCTGATCGAGGCCGCGAAGGCGCAGTTGGAGCGGGTGACGCTGACGTCCCGGGCGTTCCACCACGACCGGTTCGCGGACTTCTGCGCACAGCTCGCCGAATTCTGCGGCATGGAGATGGTGCTGCCGATGAACACCGGGGCGGAGGCGGTGGAGACCGCCGTGAAGACCGCCCGCAAGTGGGGGTACCGCGTCAAGGGCGTGCCGGACGGCATGGCGAAGATCATCGTCGCGGCGGACAACTTCCACGGCCGTACGACCACGATCGTCAGCTTCTCCACCGACCCCGAGGCGCGTGCCGACTACGGCCCCTACACACCGGGGTTCGAGATCGTGCCGTACGGGGACATCGCGGCGCTGGAACAGGCCATGACGGACAACACGGTGGCCGTACTGCTGGAGCCGATCCAGGGCGAGGCGGGGGTGCTGGTGCCCCCGCCCGGGTACCTGCCGGCGGTCCGCGAACTGACGCGGCAGCGGAACGTGCTGTTCGTCGCGGACGAGATCCAGTCGGGCCTGGGCCGCACGGGCCGGACGTTCGCGTGCGAACACGAGGGCGTGGTCCCGGACATGTACGTGCTGGGCAAGGCGCTGGGCGGCGGCGTCGTCCCGGTGTCGGCGGTCGTGTCGAGCGCGGCGGTGCTGGGCGTGCACCGGCCGGGTGAGCACGGGTCGACGTTCGGCGGCAACCCGCTGGCGTGTGCGGTGGCGTTGGAGGTGCTGGCGATGCTGCGCACCGGCGAGTACCAGCAGCGGGCGGCCGAGCTGGGGGACCACCTCCACCACGAGCTGGGGCTGATGGTCGGCGGCGGCGCCGTGGAGGCGGTGCGCGGCCGCGGTCTGTGGGCGGGCGTGGACATCGTGCCCAGCCTGGGCACGGGCCGGGAGATCTCGGAGAAGCTGATGGACCGCGGGGTCCTGGTCAAGGACACCCACGGTTCCACGATCCGGATCGCCCCGCCCCTGGTGATCAGCAAGGAGGACCTCGACTGGGGCCTCGAACAACTGCGCCAGGTCCTGCGCTGAGCCCGGCGCCCCGGCCGGGCGGGCGCCGCCCGGCACCGGTGGCCTTCGCGGGACGGTGGCCTTCGCGGGACGGTGGCCGGCGGGTGCGTACGGGCGGCGCCTCTCGGGCCGGTGAACGCGGCGGTGGCCCACCGGCCGGTGACCCCGTCTTCCGCGGGTTGCCCACCGGCCCGTCGCCCGGACCGCCGGAGGGGTGGCCGGGCCGCGACCGGGGGCGGCGTCAGGGGAGGGCGCGGCAGAGGGCGTCCAGGGCGCCGGACCAGGCGCTGTCCGTCGGGGTGGCGTAGCCGACCACGAGGGCGTCGCGGCCGGGTGGCACGGCCGGGTGGCGGAAGGCGTCCAGCCCCTGGACGGCCAGGCCCTGCCACGACGCGGCCTGGACGACGGTCCGTTCGGTGCCGGGCGGGAGTTCCAGCACGGCGTGGAGCCCCGCCGCGATACCGCTCACACGGATGTCGGGCGCCCGTTCGGCGAGCGCGGCCACGAGCTGGTCACGCCGCCGGCGGTAGCGCAGCCGCATACCGCGTACGTGCCGGTCGTACGCGCCGGAGCGGATGAACTCCGCGAGCGTCAGCTGGTCCAGCGCGCTCGACACCCAGTCGGTGTGGCCCTTCGCCGCCAGCACGCCCCCCACGAGGGCCTCCGGCAGTACCATCCACGCCAGCCGCAGCCCGGGCGTCAGGGACTTGCTCGCCGTACCGAGGTAGACGACGCGCTCGGGGTCGAGGCCCTGGAGGGCGCCGACCGGCTGGCGGTCGTAGCGGAACTCCCCGTCGTAGTCGTCCTCCAGGATCAGCCCGCCCGTCCGCCGCGCCCAGTCGACGGCGGCGGCGCGCCGGTCCGGCGGCAGCGCGCCACCGAGCGGGAACTGGTGGGCTGCCGTGATCAGCAGGGCGCCCTGCCGGTCCAACGCGCCGGTGCGCGTGCCGCGTTCGTCGTAGGGCAGCGGGGGCGTGCCCAGGCCCGCCTCGGTGAGCAGCTCCCAGTGGATGTCGAGCCCGTACGACTCCACGGCGACGTCCCGCGCCTTCCGGTCGCGCAGCACCTGGGCCATCAGTCGCAGCCCGTGGACGAAGCCGGAGCAGATGACGATGCGGTCGGGGTCCGCGTACACGCCCCGGGACCGCGCCAGGTAGTCGGCGAGGGCGGTACGCAGCTCGACGCGGCCGTGCGGTCCGCCGTAGCCGAGCGCCTCGTGCGGGGCGGACGTCAGCGCGCGGCGGGCCGCCTTGAGCCACTCGCCGCGCGGGAAGGACCCGAGGTCCGGCGTGCCGGGGTGCAGGGTGTGTGTCGCGCCCCGGCGCGCGGGCGGGCGCCGGGGCGATACCGGCCGGGCCGGCGCGCCGTCGCGCGCCGGGGCACGGTGTCCCGCGCCGGGGCCGGGGCGCGGGGCGGCGCGCCGGGCCACCCGGGTGCCGGAACCCTGCCGGGCGGTGAGCCAGCCCTCGGCGACGAGTTCGGCGTAGGCGTCGGCGACCGTGTTGCGGGCGACGCCCAGGTCGGCGGCGAGCGAACGGGAGGACGGCAGCCGCGTCCCGGGTGCCAGCCGACCGGTCCTGACGGCCTCCCGCAGCGCTTCCATCAGGCCGGACCGCACGCCCGGACCCCGTAGCTCCAGATGCAGGTCGGCACCGAAAGTGGCCCAGGAATCCGTCATGGAAATGGACCATACCCTTGCGCCACACCCCCCGTACGGTCGTCACCATGACGACAGAGACGCAGGCCCAGACCCAAGCCCGGACGCAGACCCAGAACCAGAACCAGACGCACGAGTACGCCACCGAGCACGCCCCCCGCCTGTCCTGGGCCGAGCACGCGCCGGAGGTCTACAAGGCCATGGTCCGGCTGGACGCCGCCGCCCGCCGGGGCGTCGACCCGGTCCTCCTCGAACTGGTCAAGATCCGCGCCTCGCAGCTCAACCACTGCGCCTACTGCCTGGACATGCACACCAAGGACGCGCTGGCGGCCGGTGAGTCGGTCGAGCGGATCATCCAGCTCAGCGCCTGGGAGGAGTCGCGTCACTTCTACACCGAGAAGGAGCTGGCGGCGATCGAACTGACCGAGGCGGTCACCGTCCTGACGGACGGTTTCGTCCCCGACGAGGTGTACGCGAAGGCCGCGAAGCAGTTCGACGAGAAGGAACTCGCCCAGCTGATCGCGGCGATCAACGTGATCAACGCCTGGAACCGGTTCGCCGTCACCAGCCGCATGGCGCCGGGCCACTACACCCCCGGGCAGTTCAAGGGAAGCACCACGTGACGGGTGCCGTCGGCGCCTTCCGCTCCCTGCACCACGGCCGGGCACCGGAGGCCCCCCTGGTCCTGCCCGGCCCGTGGGACGCGGCGAGCGCCCGCGCCTTCGAGGAGGCGGGTTTCCCGGCCCTGGCCACGCCGTCCGCGGGGGTGGCGGCATCGCTCGGGTACGAGGACGGGAGGACGCCCGCCGACGAGATGTTCGCCGCCGTCGCCCGGATCACCCGGTCGGTGTCCGTCCCGGTGTCGGCGGACGTGGAGGGCGGTTACGGCCTCGCGCCGAAGGAGCTGGTCGCCCGTGTCCTGGACGCCGGCGCGGTCGGGGTGAACCTGGAGGACTCGCGGGACGGCACGCTGAAGGACCCCGGCGCGCACGCCGCCTGGCTGGCGGAGGTGCGGGCGGCGGCGGGCGACGCGCTGTTCGTCAACGCCCGCGTGGACAGCTTCCTGCGGGGCGTCACCGACCCGGAGGAGGCGATCACCCGGGCGCGGCTGTACGTCGAGGCGGGCGCGGACTGCGTGTACCCCATCGGCGTCCCGCCGGAGCACCTCCCGCTGCTCCGCTCACGGATTGCGGGGCCCATCAACGCGGCGCCCTTCCCCGGCGGTCCGCCGGCCCGTGAGCTGGGGCGCCTGGGTGCCACGCGCATCACGTCCGGCCCCGGGCTGCTGCACCGCGCGATGGCGGCGGTGCGGGAGATCGCCGGTCAGGTGCGGTGCGGCTCGTAGACGGTGCCGCAGCGCGGGACATCGCCGGTCAGGTGCGGCGCAGCTCGTAGACGGCGCCGTCCTCGCCCTCGGCCGCCCTGGTGAAGCCGGCGCGGGTGACGACCCGGTGCGAGGGCGCGTTGCCGTGGTCGACGACGGCGCGCAGCACGGTCGGCCCCGGCCGGGTGAACGCCCAGTCGGTGAGGGCGCGCAGGGCCTCGGTGGCGTAGCCGTTCCCGCGGGCGCCCTCCACCACGTCGTAGCCGATCTCGGCGCGGCCGTCGGCACCGGGGGCGGCGTGGAAGCCGATGGCGCCCACCGCGCGGCGGTCGGCGGCGCGGACGATCGCGTACGGGCCCCAGCCCGGGCGGTACGTCCCCGCCTCGCCGGCCCGCGCGGCCAGCCCGCCGGCGATCCGGGTGCCCTCCGGAGGGCCGCCGTCCGCCCAGGTGAAGCCGCCGCTGCCGCCGGCGCGCAGGTCGGCGCCGACGTTCGGGGACACCTCGCACAGCAGGAGGCGTGCGGACCGGACCGGCTCGTTGTACCAGCGCCAGACCGTGGGCCGCGGCACACCGTCCAGGTCGGTGCGGCCGGTGGCCCACAGCAGGGTCCGCCACGGGTCGCCGGCGGGCGGCACGTGCGGGAAGAGGCGGTCCAGGACGCGGGCGCACAGCTCGCCGGGCGCCCGCCAGCCGGGGGCGTCGAGGGCGCGGAGGATGTCGTGGGTGTGCACCAGCGCCTCGACGACGCCCATCGCCGCGAAGCCGTCCGCCCCGGCCGTGCCGCACGGGTGCCAGGCCCGTACGTCGTCGGGCGTGGTGCGGACGACGGCGGACAGCAGCCCGCCGGCCGCCTCGACGACGCGGACCAGCCCGTCGGGGGTGGTGCCGGGCTCCGCGACGACGTCGAAGGGTACGTAGGTGTCGGTGGCGCGGCCGGTCAACTGGGCGGCGTAGCCGGTGAAGTCGCCCGCCATGTGGACGGCCGTGTCGTGGCAGCTCCACTCCAGCCCGGCCGCCGGCCGGGACCAGTCCCGGTCCGCCACGCCCCTCAGCGCGCGGACGGTCACCGCGACCGCTTCGTCGATGTCCTGTGCCCCCACCATGGTCCCCATGGCACCGACTCTAGGACCGTCCGCCCACCGGAATCGGCGGCTTCGGGCCTTCCGCGGCGGAGTCGGCCGTAATCCGCTGGGCCGCGCGGTCGTGGTGATCCATCCTGGGGTCCCGGAAGACGGGTACGCGCCGAGCACCTCGAAGGGACCCCGCCGTGACCACCGAACGCATCGGTCCGCCCCTGACCGGCGACGAGCGCGAGATGCTGCGCGCCTTCCTGGAGTACCACCGCGCCACCCTCGCCATGAAGTGCGAGGGCCTGTCCGATGAGGACCTGCGGCGCCGTTCCATGCCCCCGTCGGCGCTCTCCCTGCTGGGCCTGGTCCGGCACATGGCGGAGGTGGAACGCGCCTGGTTCCGCCGGACCATCGACGGCGAGGACGTCCCGCTGGTCTGGTCGCCCGACGGTGACTACCAGGCGGCGTACGACCCGACGGGGTCGACGCGGTCGGAGGCGTTCGCCGCCTGGGAGGCGGAGGTCGCCCACTCGCGCCGGATCGAGGAGTCGGCCACGTCGCTCGACGTCACGGGCCGCAACGCCCGCCGGGACGTGGTCGTTTCGCTGCGCCACGTCATGCTGCACCTGATCCACGAGTACGCGCGCCACAACGGTCACGCCGACCTCCTGCGCGAGGGCGTCGACGGCACGGTCGGCGCGTGACGGGTACGGAACGCTCGTTCCGGCCGCGCGGCCGGTCCGGTGGCGGCCCACTCACTCACGCGGCGACGGGTGTTGACCTCGACCGGGGTTGAGGCGGCAGGCTCCGGCGTGTACCGAGGTCCGCGTACTCGTCAGGAGAGACATCATGAGCCCTCAGGTCACCGGCGTCGCCGTACCGCAGGAGGACGTGGACGCCGTCGTCGCGTTCGTCGCGGGCGTCCAGCACGCACAGCAGAACGCACTTCCCGGCGCCTTCATGAGCGGGTTCCGCCAGGACGCGTTCTGGACCACCGCGCACGGGAAGCGGCTCACCGGCTTCGAGGAGATCAGCGTCTTCACGCACAGGGTGCTTCCCGGCACGGCCGGCCATGACCTGACCGCCACCTACGAGGTGGAGCACATCCTGTTCGTGCGCCCCGACGTCGCCGCGGTCAAGGTCCGCCAGCGGCCGGTCACCCGCGGCGGGAAGCGCCTGGACGAGGTGTTCCGGGGGCAGGCCGACCCGGCCGCCCTGGTGGCCGGCAACCCGGACGCCGTGCCGGGTACGCCGCTGTACGTGCTGGCCAAGGACGACGGCGTATGGCGGGTCGCCGCCGCGCAGAACACCAAGGTCATCGACCCGGAGACGCTCGCCGCCGGCTGACTCCCGAGAGCACATGGTGGCATTTGCCCGATTATCCTGGATTCGTGGAAGATCGCGGTGAGCAGAGGCCGCCCGACGGCGGGGTACGCCCGGAGATCCTCGCCTCCTGGCGGCGCTCTCGGTCGCTCGGGATCGACACCGAGGGCGCCACCCTCCCGGTCGAGAGCGACCTCGACCCGGACGCGCGGCTCGTCCGGGCCGCCGCGCCGGTGCTGGAGGACCTGTGCCGGCGCTTCTCCGGTCTGCCCGTCACCGTGGCGCTGGCCGACGCCCGGGCGAACATCGTGGACCGGCGGGGCGACCCGGGCGGGCTGGACCTCATGGACGCCGCCTCGCTGGTGCCGGGCGCCAACGTCGACGAGCGGTTCATGGGCACCAGCAGCGTCAGCATGGTGCTGAGCACCAGGGCGCCGTTCGTGGTCGTGGGTCACGAGCACTTCCTGCACAACCTCAAGGAGCTGACCTGCATGGCCGCCCCGGTGCGCGACCCGGTGGGCGGCACCGTGCAGGGAGCGCTCAACCTCTCCGTGCCCAGGGACCTGGCCGAGCCGGGCATGGCGCTGGCGCTCCAGGACGCGACCGAACGCATCGCGGAACGCCTGCTGGACCTGAGCACCGCCAGGGAACGCAACCTGATGAGCTCCTTCCTCCACGCCCGGCGGCGCGGCGAACACGCCCGGCTGCACCTCGGCTCGGGCGAGCTGGCCCCCCTCGGCCCGGTGGCGCCCCGGCTGGACCCGCAGGAGCGGCTGGCACTGCTGGAGAGCGCCATCGAGCTGATCTCCTCGCCCTCGCCGCCGGAGGACGGCCGGGCGTACGCCGAGGTCACGCTGGCGGGCGGCCGCGTCGCCACGCTGCGCCGCCGGGAGCTGCACCACGGTGACGCGGAGGGCGCGGCCGTCGAGGTCAGCTTCGCGGCCGGTGCCGGTGCCGGTGCCGGTGCCGCGCCGGCCGCACGGGGTGCGGGGGCCGCCGCGACCGCCCCGGACGGACACGGCGTTCCGCTGCTGGACGCCGACGCGCCGCCGCCCCGGCGAACCGTCGGCGGGCCCGCGGGCGGGCCGGTAGCCGAGTCCGAGCCCGACGGCGGCGGGCGGGAGGCCGGGTCCGGGTCCGAGTCCGACGGCGGGTCCGAGTCCGACGGCGGGCCGGGCGAGCGGACCGACGCATGGCTGCTGCTGGTGGGCGAACCGGGCGTCGGCCGCCTGGCCGCCGAGGCGCGCGGACGGCTGTCCCTGCTGAACGAGGCGGGCGTCCGCGTCGGCACCACCCTGGACCTGCGGCGCACCGCCGAGGAGCTGGCGGAGATCGCCGTGCCCCGGCTCGCCGACCTGGTCGTGGTCGACCTCGTGGAGGACGCCCTCACGGGCGACGAACCCCCGGCCGGGCGGCCCGGCCCCGGCGCGGCGCTGCGCCGGGTGGCGGTCTGGGCGGGCGAGGACTCGCGCGACGCGCGGGCGGGCGGCGTGGACGAGCCGGTGACCTACCCGCCCGGCACACCGCAGGCCCGGTGCCTCGCCGCCGGACAGGCGGTCACGGACACGGTGATGACCGCCGCCCTGACCGGCCCCCCTGCCGGGCGCGGGCACCCCGTGGACCTCCTCGGCGAGGGCGTGCACTCCTACCTGGCCGCCCCCCTGTGCGCGCGGGGCGCCGTCCTCGGACTCGCCGGGTTCTACCGCCGCGGCAGGACCAGGCCGTACGAGCAGGACGACCTGACCCTCGCGGGCGAGCTGGCCGCCCGTACCGCGATCAGCCTGGAGAACGCCCGCCGCTACAGCCGCGAGCAGCGGGCCTCGCTCACCCTCCAGCGCAGCCTGCTGCCGCGCGACCTGCCCCGGCTGTCCGCCGTCGACCTGGCGTCCCGCTACCTGCCCGCCGACGCCCGCACGGGTGTGGGCGGGGACTGGTTCGACGCGATCCCGCTGTCCGGGCTGCGGGTGGCCCTGGTCGTCGGGGACGTGGCCGGGCAGGGCCTCCAGGCGGCGGCCACCATGGGCAGGCTGCGTACGGCGGTGCACACGCTGGCCGCCCTGGACCTCCCGCCCGAGGAGGTGCTGACCCACCTCGACGAGCTGGTCAGCCGTGGTCCCGCCGACGAGGAGGACCCGGCCACGGCGGCGACCTGCCTGTACGCGGTGTACGACCCGGTGTCCTGCCGCTGCACGGCCGCCAGGGCAGGTCACCCGCCGCCCGTGGTCCTGCCGCCGGACGGCCCGCCGCGGCTGCTCGACCTGCCGGCCGGCCCGCCGCTGGGGCTCGGCGGGCTCCAGCCGTACGAGTCGGCCGGGATCGACCTGCCGGACGGCAGCCTGCTGGCCCTGTACACCGACGGGCTGCTCAAGGAGAGCCGTGGCTTCGGCCACACCGACGCCCGCACCGCCCAGTTGCTGGCCGCGCTCACCGCGCCGGAGCCGTCACTGGAACGGATCTGTGACCGCGTCACGAGCGCGCTGCTCCCCCACGGCCCGCGCGACGACGTGGCGCTGCTGCTGGCCCGCGTGCACGCGCTGCCCGCCGACCGGGTGGTGTCCTGGGAGCTGCCCTCCGACCCGTCGGTGGTGGCCCACGCGCGCGAACTGGCGCACCGTCAGCTCGTCGAATGGGGGCTGTCGGAGCTGGACTTCAGCACCGGCCTGGTGGTCAGCGAACTGGTCACCAACGCCGTGCGGTACGGCGGCCGGGGCCCGGTGTGCCTGCGGCTGCTGCGCGACGGCTCGCTGATCTGCGAGGTCTCCGACCGCAGCAACACCTCGCCGCGCATCCGCCGCGCGGCCACCACCGAGGAGGGCGGGCGCGGTCTGTTCCTGGTGGCGCAGTTCACCAAGAGCTGGGGTGCCCGTTTCATGCCCCAGGGCAAGACGGTCTGGGCCGAACAGGTCCCCCGTGCCGGCCGGTCCGCCGCCGCCGCCGAGCCGGACGAGCAGACGCTGCTGTCCATGTTCGACGACGGGGCCTGAGCCGCCCGCCCGGTCACCTCTCGGCGGGCGGAGGGACCGGCCGCGCGGTGGCCAGCGCCCCGCCGAACGCGACGGACGCGACCGCGAACAGGACGATGGGCGGGGCCGGCAGCAGGAACAGCGACAGGCCGAGGATCACCAGCGAGGCCGCCAGCCCGAGGCCGCTCAGCGACCGCGACCGCGTGACGAGGGCGGGTGCGGAGCGCGCCACGAGCAGGCACACCACCCCGCCGAAGATCAGCGCCGTGCCCATGGCCCATGACATGCCCAGGTCGATGTCGTACAGGCTGCGGCGGACGCCGGCGATCTCGACCACGTACGCCCGCATCGCCGCGGTGGCGCGGGCTCCCGCGGGATCCTCGGGGCGCAGCGCCATGACCGCCGCGAGGGCCAAGTGTCCGGCGCCGGTGAGGACCCACGCCCAGGCGCCGGTGCGGAACGCGGTCGTCGACCGGTGGGCCGCGGCCCCGGCCCTGGCCTCGGGCCCCCGCCCCGCCCCGGCCCCGGGTCCCGACCCGGCCTCGGCCCCGGTCCGGGTGTCAGCGCGCACCGGCACGCGCCTGCCATTCGCGTCCGATCATCCGGAGCAGGGCCGGATAGACCCCCAGGTACCGGAACGGCTTGATGGCCGCCATGTAGGCGACGCCGAGCAGCCCGTTGGGTTTCACCAGGACGGCCATGCGGCCGTGATGGACGCCGTCGGCGTTCTGGACCCAGCCGATGTGCATCACCGTGTGCACGGTGCTGTTGGCCATCTCGGCCGCCCACTCGTCGTGCGTCTGGTAGACGGAGGTGAACGGGGCGTCCCGCATGTCGGGCCCCGGGGAGCCGTCGCGGAGGTCCGCGGGCAACCGGTCCCGCAGGCTGCGCACCCGGCCGCCGACACCGCCGGCTTGTCCCAGCCGAGCAGGGCGCCCAGCTTCCAGCGGATCGCGAAGAGCGCGCGCGGCACGGGGGACGAGACGGGTGCGCCCCTGCCTCCGCCGTCGCCCTCGGCGAACTGGCGCACCAGTCGCGCGAGGTCGTCCGGGCCGCCCGGTGTCGGCAGCTCCCACACGTCCTCGACCTGGAAGTCACCGGCGATCTCGTGGATCCGCCAAGGGCGGGAGGTGTGCGCGGTCCTGGGGAGTCTCATGAGCGTGCCCCGATCTATACGATGGCGTATAGATCGAGGTTAGCCCCATTTATACGGCACTGTATAGACGGGGTGGGACGTGAGGGGAGACACACCATGGCCGTGGCCCGCACACCGCGCCGCAAATGGATCGAGGAAGGGCTGCGGGCACTCGCCGCGGGCGGCCCGGACGCCGTGCGGATCGAGTCGCTCGCGCAGGCGCTCGGCGTCAGCAAGGGCGGCTTCTACGGGTATTTCGCCAACCGGGACGCCCTCCTCGCGGAGATGCTGGAGACCTGGGAGCGCGAGGTCGCCGAGGCGGTGATCGAGCAGGTGGACAGCGGGGGCGGGGACGGCAGGGTCAAGCTGGAGCGGCTGTTCACCATCGTCACGGCATCCGGTGAGTCGGTGGTGCGGGGCGCGGCGGCCGACCTGGCGATCCGCGACTGGGCCCGCCGCGACGAGGCCGTCGCGCAGCGGCTCCGGCGCGTCGACAACCGGCGGATGGACTATCTCCGCTCGCTCTTCGCGTCGTTCTGCACCGACCCCGACGACGTCGAGGTCCGCTGCATGATCACCTTCTCGGTCCGGATCGGCGCTCATGTGGTCGCCGCCGACCACGGCGGTCACAGCCGCGCGGAGGTCATGGAGATGACCAAGAAGTGGCTCCTGCGGTAGCCACCACGAGTGCACAGCGCGGCCACGCCGTGGTCCCCCCGCGCACGCCCCCTGCCCCGGGCGGCCAGGAGACGAGCCCGTACGCCCCCGATCGCCGGGGCGTGCGCGCCCCGGAACCCGGGACGCGCACCGTGCCGCCACCCACGCCGGGACGCTCACACCTCCGGCCCTCCGGCCCCCACGTCCCGCCGCCCGCAGGCGCCGCCGGTGCCGCCCGGCGAAGGCGCGGGCGCGATGGCGCGGGCCCCCGGCGCGGGCGCGCGACAGCCGGTCTACGCGCAACGTTGGACGAGGCCACCGGGTGACGCGCCGCACGGCCGCCCGCCCGCGCCAGGCCGCCCGCCGCGCGGGTAAGCCCGCCTGCCGCCGCCCGCCCGCGCGAGGCCGCCGGGCTACACCGCGCAGGGCCGCCCGGGCGGGCGGGTGGCTCTCAGGGCAGCCACTTCCGCCACGTCGGCTCATTGGCCCTGACCCACTTCTCGGCCGCCGCCTCCGGCGTGAGCTTCTGCTCGGCGATCATCAGCGCCACGTCGTTCTGCGCCTCGGTCGTCCAGCGGAAGTTCTTCAGGAAGGCGGCCGCCTTCCCGCCCTTCTCCGCGAAGTCGGCGTTGAGGAACTTCTGGAGCGGGGTGTGCGGGTAGGCGCAGGCCACCTTCTTCGGATCGGCGTCGCAACCCTCCTTGTACGCGGGCAGCTCCACCTCCGTCATCGGCACCTTCTCGAACAGCCACTGGGGCTTGTACCAGTACGTCAGGAAGGGCTTCTTCTCCTTGGCGAACTGCTTGATCTGGGTGATCTGCGCCGCCTCCGAACCCGCGAACACGACCTTGTAGTCCAGGCCGAGGTTCTTCACCAGCGCCTTGTCGTTGGTGATGTACGACGGGGAGCCGTCCAGCAGTTGCCCCTTGCCGCCGCTCTCCGCCGTGCGGAACCGGTCGGCGTACTTGTTCAGGTTCTTCCAGTCGGTGACGTCCGGGTGGGCCTCGGCGAAGTACGTCGGGACGAACCAGCCGATGTGGCCGGTGACACCGAGGTCGCCGCCACGCACGATGGTCTTCTTGTCCTCGACGTACCGCTGCTCCTGCTCCGGGTGGCCCCAGTCCTCCAGGAGGGCGTCCACCCGGCCCTGGCTGAGCGCGTCCCAGGCGGGGATCTCGTCGACCTGGACGGTGTCGACGCGGTATCCCAGCTCGTGTTCGAGCAGGTACTGCGCCACGGCGACATTGGCCTGGGCACCCACCCACGACTGGACGGACAGGGTGACCGTCTTGGCACCCTCGGCCGCGGCGTACGGGGACGCCTGCTTGGTCATGTCGGCCGCGCCGCAACCGGTGAGGGTCAGCAGGGCCAGGGTGAGGGCCCCGGCGGCGCGGACCGTCGTACGCGTACGCATGTCAGGCCTTCTTTCCGGTCGGCTGGGTGACCCGGTCGAGCATCAGGCCCAGGCAGACGATCGCGGCACCCGCGACCAGGCCGGTCGCCAGGTCGCCCTGCGCGAGGCCGTACACCACGTCGTAACCGAGCGCGCCACCGCCGACCAGACCGCCGATGATGACGACGGCGAGGACGAGTACGACCGCCTGGTTGACGGCGAGGAGCAGCGCCGGCCGGGCGAGCGGGAACTGCACCTGCCGCAACTGCTGCCAGCCGGTGGCGCCGAGCGAGCGGGCCGACTCCAGCGCGACCGGGTCGACGCCCTTCAGGCCCTGGGTGGTGATGCGGACGACGGCGGGCAGCGCGTACACCACGGCGGCGGCGACCGCCGGGGCTCGGCCCACGCCGAACAGCGCGACCACCGGGATCAGGTACACGAACTGCGGCATGGTCTGGAACACGTCCAGCACCGGGCGCAGCAGTCGCTCCAGGCGCGGGCTGCGCGCCGCCCCCACCGCGATGCCGAAGCCGAGCACGAGCGTGACGGCCACGGCGGCCAGCACCTGGGAGAGGGTGTTGAGCGACGCGTCCCACACGCCCAGGACACCGATGGCGGCCATCGCGGCGACAGCCGTCAACGCCGTGCGCCATGTGCCGACGAGCAGCGCCAGCGCGGCCACGACCAGCAGCAGCGCCCACCAGGGCAGGGCCTGCAGGCCGTCCCGTACGGGGTCGAGCACCCAGCCGGTGAAGTGCGCCGCCCAGTCGGCGGTGCCGCCGATGACGGGGACGCCCGAGTAGAGGTGGGCGGTCATCCAGTCGACGGCCCGGTTGACGGGCTCGGCGATGCCGACGTGCCACGCCTCGGGCCAGGTGAGTCCGCCGACCAGGCGGCCGGTCACGGCGACGGCCACCACGGCGGCGCCACAGGCGATCCACGCGCGGCGCGAACCGTGCCGCGAGCGGGCCTCCGTGGCCGTGCGGTCGAGCACCACGGCCAGCAGCACGATCGGGATGCCGGCCGCGAGCGCGGCGCCGACGTCCACGGAGGCGAGCGCCTGGTAGACGCGGTCGCCGAGGCCGCCCGCGCCGATGACGGACGCGATGACCGCCATCGACAGCGCCATCATGATCGACTGGTTGACGCCGAGGAGCAGTTCCTTGCGGGCCAGCGGGATGCGGGCGGTCAGCAGCCGCTGCCTGCCGGTGGCGCCGAGCGAGGCCGAGGCCTCCAGCACGCCGGGGTCGGCGGCGCGCAGGCCCAGCGCGGTGAGGCGGGCCATGGGCGGGGCGGCGTAGACGACGGTCGCGAGGACGGCGGCGGGGACACCGATGCCGAAGATCAGGACGACGGGCAGCAGGTACGCGAAGGCGGGCAGCACCTGCATCGTGTCGAGGACGGGCCGCAGGGCCCGGTGGGTGCGGTCCGACACTCCGGCGGCCAGGCCGAGCACGGCGCCGAGCGCGACGGACGCGGCGACCGCGACGACCATGAGGGCGAGGGTCTGCATGGTCGGCACCCACATGCCGAGCAGTCCGCACACGGCGAACGCGGCGACGGCGGTGACGGCGAGACGCGGCCCCGCCAGGCGCCAGGCGACGAGCCCGGCGGCGGCGGTGACGCCGGCCCATCCGGCGGCGAGCAGCACCAGGTAGACGCCGCGCACGGAGAGGACGACGGCGTTGCTGATGTGCCCGAAGAAGTACAGGAACAGTGGGTGGCTGTCGCGGTTGTCGACGATCCATTCGCTGGCGGAGCCGAGCGGCCCGGACAGGTCGACGGAGAGGGCGGCGGGCCAGCTGCCGCGCCCGGCGAGGAGGAGGCCGAGCGGGAGGAGGACGAGCGCGGCTGCCAGCGGCCAGTACCGGCGCACGGCGACCGGCGGGCGGGGCCGGGCGGGGGCGGTGACGGCCGTGGTCATGCGGCCGCCTTTCCGACGGGGACGCCCGCGACGACCGCCAGCAGGCCTTCGTGGTCGACGACGCCCACACAGCGGCCGGCGTCCATGACCCGGACGGGGCCGCCGCTGCGGGCGACCGCCTCGATGGCCTCCGACACGGTGGCGCCGGGCGCGACGGCCGGACCGGAGTCGGCCTCCCCGTCGCCCGGCGGCCGCATGGCGGAGCGTACGGTGATCACCTGCTCGCGCGGCACGTCGCGCACGAAGTCGCGTACGTAGTCGTCGGCGGGCGCACCGACGATCTCCTCGGGCGTGCCGAGCTGCACGATGCGTCCGTCGCGCATCAGCGCGATGCGGTCACCGAGGCGCAGGGCCTCGTTGAGGTCGTGGGTGATGAAGACCATCGTGCGGCCCTCCTCGCGGTGGAGCCGGATGACCTCCTCCTGCATGTCGCGCCGGATCAGCGGATCGAGGGCGCTGAACGGCTCGTCGAAGAGGAGCACTTCGGGGTCGACGGCGAGGGCGCGGGCGAGGCCGACGCGCTGCTGCTGGCCACCGGAGAGCTGGCCGGGCTTGCGGTCCTCCATGCCTTCGAGGCCGACCTTGGTGACGACCTCGGCGGCCTTGGCGCGCCGTTCGGCGCGGCCCATGCCCTGGATCTCCAGCCCGTACGCGACGTTGTCGATCACCGTGCGGTGCGGCAGCAGGCCGAAGTGCTGGAAGACCATGGCGGCGCGGTGGCGGCGCAGTTCGCGCAACCGGGACCCGTCCATGGACAGGATGTCCTCGCCGTCGATGGCGATGGTGCCGGAGGTCGGCTCGATGAGCCGGGTGAGGCAGCGTACGAGGGTGGACTTGCCGGAGCCGGACAGGCCCATGACGACGAAGACCTCGCCCTTGCGGACGTCGAAGGAGACGTCACGGACGGCGGCGGTGCAGCCGGTGCGCTCGCGCAGTTCGGCGGCGGGGAGTCCGGCGAGGTCCGAGCCGGGCACGCGGTCGGGCTTGGGTCCGAAGACCTTCCACAGCCCCTCGACGGAGAAGACGGGAGTCGTGGAGGCGAGACTCGTGGAGCCGGGACTGGTTGCGGCGGGGCCGCCGGTGACCGGGCTCTTGCTGACGGGGGTCGTACTCATCACGCACCGCCTCCCAGCAGTTCCGCGGCCTTCTCGCCGACCATCAGCACCCCGATCATCGGGTTGACGGCGGGCATGGTCGGGAAGACGGACGCGTCGGCGATCCGGATGCCGTCGAGTCCGCGGATCCTCAGGTCGGGTCCCACGACGGCCTGTTCGTCGTCGGCGGCGCCCATGCGGCAGGTGCCGGCGGGGTGGTAGACGGTGTGGGCGACCTTGCGGGCGTACTCGCCGAGTTCCTCGTCGCCGGTGACGTCGGGGCCGGGGCACACCTCGCGCTTGAGCCAGCCGGCGAGCGGCTCGGCCTTGGCGATCTCGCGGGCGATGCGGATGCCGTCGACGAGCGTGCGGCCGTCGTAGTCGTCCTCGTCGGTGAAGTACCGGAAGTCGAGGGCGGGCTTGACCTCGGGGTCGGCGCTGGTGAGGTAGAGGCGGCCGCGGCTGCGCGGCTTGGGTATGTTCGGCGTCATCGACACACCGTGCGCGGGACGCTGGTAGCCGAGTCGCTCCGGGTTGTCGGTGAAGGGGATCTGGTAGAAGTGGAACATCAGGTCCGGGCCCTCGGACTCGGGGTCGCGGCGCACGAAGAGGCCCGCGTCGCTGTCCATGGCGGAGTTCTCGGGGATGGGCCCGTTGGTCTCCCAGACGATGACCGACTCGGGGTGGTCGAGCAGGTTCTCGCCGACGCCCGGCAGGTCGTGGACGACGGGGATGCCCAGCTTCTCCAGGTCCGCCCTGGGGCCGATGCCGGAGTGCAGCAGCAGGCGGGGGGTGTCCACGGCGCCCGCGCAGACGAGGACTTCACGGCGGGCCGAGACGAGCCGTTCGGCGCCGTCCTTGGCGCGGACGTGGACGCCGGTCGCCCTCGTGCCGTCGAGCTCCAGCCTGTACGCCCAGGTCTCCAGCATCAGGTGCAGGTTGGGGCGTTCGCCCATGATGGGGTGGAGGTACGCGACCGACGCGGAGGAACGCTTGTTGTCCTCCGGGTGGTAGGCGAGGTCGAAGAACCCGACACCCTCGTGGAAGGGCTTCTTGTTGAAGCCCTCGACGCGCGGGACACCGAGCGCGGCCTGGGCGGCGTCGACGAAGTCGCGGGCGATGGCGTTGCGGTCCTTCTCGTCGACCGAGACGATGTTGTTGAGGAGCTTGTCGAAGAACGGGTCCATGGCGGCGGCGTTCCAGCCCTCGGCCCCGGCCTCCTCCCACTCGTCCCAGTCGGACGGCAGCGGCTTGAAGGAGATGAGCGTGTTGTGCGAGGAGCAGCCGCCCAGCACGCGGGCGCGGCTGTGCCTGATGTGGGAGTTGCCGCGTGGCTGTTCGGTGGTGGGGTAGTCGTAGTCGAGGTCGCCGCCGAGCAGGCCCATCCAGCGGCGGAGGGTGAGGACGTCGGGGCGGTCGACGTCGGAGGGCCCGCCCTCGATGACGGCGACGGTGACGCCGGGGTCGGTGGTGAGCCGGTGGGCGATGACGCTGCCGGCGGTGCCGCCGCCGACGATGACGTAGTCGTACACGGTGGTGTCGGTCATGGTGCGTTTTCCCTCTGTCCCCTGATCAGCCCGCGAACCAGCGCACGGGGCGCGGGGCGAGGTTCTGGTAGACGTGCTTGCTCTCGCGGTACTCGGCGAGCCCGGCCGGGCCCAGTTCGCGGCCGATGCCGCTCTTGCCGAAGCCGCCCCACTCCGCCTGCGGCAGGTAGGGGTGGAAGTCGTTGATCCAGACGGTGCCGTGGCGCAGCCGTCCGGCGACGCGCCGGGCGCGGCCGGGGTCGGCCGACCAGACGCCGCCGGCCAGGCCGTACTCGGTGTCGTTGGCGAGGGCGACGGCCTCGTCCTCGGTGCGGAAGGTCTCGACGGTGAGCACCGGGCCGAAGACCTCTTCGCGCACGACCCGCATCCCACGGTGGCAGCGGTCGAGGACGGTCGGCCGGTAGAAGTAGCCGTCGCCGTACGCGGGGCCGGTGGGGCGTTCGCCGCCGGCGCGCAGGACGGCGCCTTCGGCGAGGGCGGAGGCGACGTACTCCTCGGTGCGGGCGAGCTGCTGCGCGGAGACGAGGGGGCCGCACTCGACGCCCTTGTCGGTGCCGCGGCCGATGCGGATCCGCTCGGCGCGGCGGGCCAGTTCGGCGACGAACCGGTCGCGCAGCGACTCCTCGACGATGAGGCGGGAGCCGGCCGAGCAGACCTGGCCGCTGTGGATGAACGCGGCGTTGAGCGCCTGGTCGACAGCGGTGTCGAAGCCCTCGTCGGTGGCGCAGGCGTCCGCGAAGACGACGTTGGGGTTCTTGCCGCCCAGTTCGAGGGCGACCTTCTTGACGCTGTCGGCGGCGGCGCGCATCACCTTCGTACCGCTGAGGAGTCCGCCGGTGAACGACACCAGGTCGACGTCGGGGTGTTCGGACATCCGGGCGCCGACGGGGTCGCCGGGGCCGGTGACGAGGTTGGCCACGCCGGCCGGGAGTCCCGCCTCGGCGAGGAGCCGGATGAGGGCGACGGTGGTCAGCGGGGTGATCTCACTCGGCTTGATCACGAAGGTGTTGCCCGCCGCCAAGGCCGGGGCGATCTTCCAACTGGCCTGGAGGAGAGGGTAGTTCCAGGGCGTGATCAGCGCGCAGACGCCGACGGGTTCGTGGACGACGACGCTGTGGATGTCGGGCGATCCGGCGTCGACGACCCGGCCGCCGCTCTCGTTCATGACGAGGTCGGCGAAGTAACGGAAGGCGTCGGTGACGCAGTCGACGTCGACGCGGCCCTCTTCCAGGGTCTTTCCGGCGTCGCGGCTCTCCAGCAGACCGATGGTCTCGCGGTCGCGCTGGAGCAGGTCGGCGACGCGGCGCAGCAGCGCGGCCCGCTCGGCGACGGGGGTGCGGGGCCAGGCGCCCTGGTCGAACGCGGTGCGCGCGGCGGCGATCGCGGCGTCGGTGTCCTCGGCCCCGCCCTCGGCGACGACCGCGAGGGTCGTGGCGTCGGCGGGGTCGAGGATCTCGCGTGTGGCGCCGGTGGCGGCTGCTCGCCACTCCCCGCCCACGTGGATGGTCTGTTGGTCCGACACGTCGCGTTTGCCTTCCGTTCCCGGTTCTCGTCGCCGACGGTGGTCGGCGACCGGGGCCCCTGCCCTGGGGAACGGAAAACATGCGTGAAAGTGGGTTTGCTCACTCCCGGCCGGGGTACGCCCGCCGTCGCGCTCAGTGACCGTCGGCGGTTTCGAGAACCTCGTCGGGGGTGTCGTCCGCGACCCGCAGGCAGGCCACCCACGCGGGCAGCATCCAGTGCGTGACCAGCAGCGCGAACAGCACCGGGAACAGCACGCCGCCGTCGAAGCGGACCCCTCCGAGCCACCCGGCCAGCCCCGTGCCGGCCGCGGCGGCGAAGAGCAGACCGAGGCTGATCCGGTGCGCGACGGCCCGGACCCGGTCCCGCTCGACGAGCTGGCGCTCGTCCAGCATGTGGCCGCGCAGCTCCAGCAGCCCGCGCGTGGCGCCGTTGATGACGCCCATGGCGACGCACCAGGGCAGGACCAGGGCCGGCAGGGCGAATGAGAGCCACAGCGGGCCGAGGTGGACACTGCCGAGCCAGCACGCCACCGAGGCGGCGGTGAGCGCGATGTGCGCCGCGACCCACGCGCGGCGGCGCCCCGCCGTGCGCGCCAGGGCCTGCGCGTCCCGCCTGTTCATGATCGCGTACATCCGCCGGTCGTAACGCGTCGCGGTCACCGTCACTGCTTCCTCCCGTTTACCCCGTAGACCTCATCGGTGAGCGGCTGGAACGGCTCCAGGGAGAACAGCGCCTCCACCGGCAGCCCGAAGTACCGGGCGGCCTTCAGCGCCAGGTCGAGGCTCGGGTTGTACTGCCCCCGCTCGATGTAGCCGATGGTCTGGTAGTGGACACCCAGGGCGTCGGCGAGTGTCTGCCGCGACACCTTCCGCTCCGCCCGGACCACGGCCAGCCTGTTGTGCACCTGCTCGCTCATGTATAAGAAGTACTACATCTCATAGTGTTTTCGCAATGATCCGAATGGATGACCGGTGCGGGCGTCGCTCCCCGCCCCGGGCCCGGGGGCGACCTAGGGTGCGAGCATGCGCAGCAGCGACGACCGCGTCTACCTCGCCCCCGTCGACCACCTGCGGGCCGTCGCCGCCGTGCTCGTCGTGCTGTACCACGGGTGCCAGCTGCTGAGCGCGCGCATCGAGGGCCGCCGTTTCGTCCCCGCGACCGACTGGCTGTACTCGTCGAACCCCGCGGCCACCCTCGTCTTCGAGGGCCACACGGGCGTGGCGCTGTTCATGGTCCTGTCCGGCTTCATCTTCACCGTCGGCGCGTACGGCAAGCCGGTCCGCTACGGCCGCTTCCTCACCAACCGGCTGCTGCGCGTCTACCCGCTCTACCTGGTCGTCGCCGTGCTGGGCCTGGCCACCCAGGTCGCCCTGCCCACGTTCCAGGACCTGCTGCGGATCCTGACGTTCGCGACGCCGACGCAGCCGTACGGGGGCGTCTTCTGGACGCTCTGCGTGGAGATGCAGTTCTACCTGGTCTTCCCGCTGCTGTGCCGGCTCCTCGGGGAGCGCGGGCCGGGCACCCTGCTGCGGCTGCTGGCGGCGGTGTCGGTGCTGCGGGCGCTGGTGTGGCTGAGCAGTCCGGCGCCCGCACCGCACACCGCGTCGCTCTACCTGGGGCTGGCGGGGCGGATCGACCAGTTCCTGCTGGGGATGCTGGCCGCCTGGCTGTACGTGCACCACCGCGACCGGCTGCGGGCCCGGTGGCTGCAGCCGGTCGCCCTGGCCCTGGCGGTGGGCATGCTCTGGTCGTTCAACCAGGTCCACGGGTTCGTGTCGGACAGCCCGCTGAAGCTGATGTGGAGCGGCGCGGAGGGCGCGGTGTGGGCGCTGGTGGTGGTGGCGTACGTCGCCGGCCGCCCGGCCGGGGCCGGCGGGTGGCCGTCACGGGCCGCGGCCAGGCTCGGGGAGGTGAGCTTCTCGGTGTACCTGACGCACTTCATGGTGCTGACGGTGACCGGCGAGTACGTGATCGGGTACGGGTGGCACCCGGGTGCCCTGCCGCCGGTCTGGGCCGCCTTCCTGGTCACCCTGCTGGTGGCCCTGCCGGTGACGGTCGCCGTGTCGTTCGTGACGTACCACGCCATCGAACTGCCGTTCCTCCGGCTGCGCCGCCCCTACCTCGGGCCCGCGGCCGCGGCGGGAACACCGCGCCCCCGGCAGCGGGAGGGCTACCGGGGGCGGTGAGTTCCGCGCGTGGTGTTCCGCGCGCGGTACGGATCAGATGAGGCCGAGACCGCGGACCGCGTCGCGCTCCTCCGCCAGCTCCGCGACCGACGCGTCGATGCGGGTGCGGGAGAACTCGTTGATGTCCAGGCCCTGGACGATCCTGTACGTGCCGCCCTCGCAGGTGACCGGGAAGGACGAGATGAGGCCCTCGGGGACGCCGTAGGAGCCGTCGGACGGGATGCCCATGGAGGTCCAGTCACCCTCGGCGGTGCCGTTGACCCAGGTGTGGACGTGGTCGATCGCGGCGTTCGCGGCGGAGGCGGCCGAGGAGGCACCACGGGCCTCGATGATCGCGGCACCGCGCTTGGCGACGGTCGGGATGAACTCGTCGGCCAGCCACTGCTGGTCGTTCACGACCTCGGCGGCGTTCTTGCCGGCGATCTCCGCGTGGAAGATGTCCGGGTACTGGGTGGCCGAGTGGTTGCCCCAGATGGTCAGGCGCTTGATGTCGGAGACGGCGGCACCGGTCTTCGCCGCCAGCTGCGAGATCGCCCGGTTGTGGTCCAGGCGGGTCATCGCGGTGAAGCGCTCGGCCGGTACGTCCGGGGCGGCGGCCTGCGCGATCAGCGCGTTGGTGTTGGCCGGGTTGCCGACGACGAGGACCTTGATGTCGTCCGCGGCGTTGTCGTTGATGGCCTTGCCCTGCGGCTTGAAGATGCCGCCGTTGGCCTCCAGCAGGTCACCGCGCTCCATGCCCTTGGTGCGCGGGCGGGCGCCGACGAGGAGGGCGACGTTGGCGCCGTCGAAGGCGACGTTCGGGTCGTCGGTGATCTCGATGCCGCGCAGCAGCGGGAAGGCGCAGTCGTCGAGCTCCATGGCGGTGCCCTCGGCGGCCTTGAGGCCCTGCGGGATCTCCAGGAGGCGCAGCTTGACCGGCACGTCGGCGCCGAGCAGGTGGCCGGAGGCGATGCGGAAGAGCAGCGCGTAACCGATCTGGCCGGCCGCGCCGGTCACGGTGACATTCACGGGAGTGCGGGTCATGGCGATCTCCGTAAGACAGCTGGCGGTGGGGGTCCCTGCCCCTCGTGCTGGACATCCCCTGTGATCGATCGGTGTCTCGACGTGAAGAGATATCCCAGCGGTCAGGCTATCCGACCCGGGCCACCGCGAACCCCCGCCCCCTTGTGTCGCGGCTCACTGCCGCTCGGTGCAGCCCTCGGTGCCGTCGGCCAGGGTGGCGCACGCTTTCGGCTCGGCGCCGTCCGCGGCGGCGACCATCGGCGTGTACGCGTCGTCGTCGATCTTCACCGCGCCGTTCTGCGCCGTGCCGCCCGCGCTGATCGTGACCTTGTCACCGGCCACCGCCTGCGAGATGCGGGCCCAGGCCGCGCCGCACGTCTCGCTGTAGCGGACCTCGACCTTCCTGGTGCCGACGGTCGCGGAGGACGTGGTGGTGGCGTACTGGCCGCCGCACCCCATCGCCTCGGGGTCCTGGCCGGCGCAGTCGTCACCGCTGCACTTCACCCCGGCGGGCAGCGTCTTCGGGGCACTGCTGCCGGGGGTGGCCGTCGGCGACTGGGCGACGTTCCCCGCGGGCGTCCCGCCGCCGCCGAGGCCGCTCAGCAGGACGGCGGCGGCTATCACCAGCAGCACGCCGACGACGGCGGCGACGACCATGGTCACCTTCCGCCTGCCGCCCGGCTCCGACCGAGCCGGAGCCGCGGCGTGCCCGGGAGCGGCGGACGCCGAAGCGTGCCCGGGAGCGGCGGAGGCCGCGTGCCCGGGGGCGGCGGAGGCCGCCGGACCTCGACAGGCGGGTCCGTTGGGGCCGCCGTCGGGCGGTATGACGGACGGCCGTCCGGCGGACCGGCCGGCGGACCGCTCCGGCCCCGGCGCGGCCTTCACCCGGGACGAGCCGTCGGCGCCCGGTCCGGCGGTGCCGCCGAACTCGCCGAGCGCGGCGCGGGCCTGGGAGATCCGTATGGCCTCCATCGTCATGTCGTGGCGCATCTCGGCGCGGCTCCAGGCGCGCTCCGCGAGCTCCCACATGGTGGTGAGGTGCACCGGGTTCGTCCCGGTCACCTCGGCCAGCGCGACGATCGCCCCCTTGGGTGCGAGAAGCCGCCCGTTCAGATAGCGCTCCCACGACGTCTTGCTGTACCCGGTGCGGTCCGAGACCGCGGCGATGCTCAGACCGCTGCGGTCCACCAGCCGGCGCAGCTGACTCGCGAACTCCTTGACCTGCGGATCGAGTTCCTCCGGTAGCGCCTTCCAACGAGGCATTGCTTCCCCCTTGTCCCCCCGTACGTGCCTGATGTGCTCCCCGTGCCGCGTGCCCCCTGACGTCTCCCGGAGCTCGGGGTCTCCACCCAGGTGCCACCGAGAGGGATGCGCGGAGTCAGGATGACAGTTCCTGAGGCGGGGGCGCACGGGCGCTCTCCGAACACAGGCGTGCCCCCTAACGCGCCCCTGTCCCGAGTGCCGCCCCAGTTTCGCATCCGTCGAGGGTCGATCACACCATGGCGGAATGGTCACCTCCGTGCCACAGGCCCCGGACATGCCTTGATCCACGTTGGCGCGTGCATGACGCTCTTCTCCAGGTCACGGCGTCCGTCCTGCTCGGGGGAGAGGACGGGCGCCGGAACCGGGGCCGTGACGCACGTGCCGTGACTCGCGTGCACGACTCAGGTGCCACCACGCACGTGCCGCGGCTCACATCGGCGCGGTCCCCGTCGGCAGTTCCGCTTCCGCGGGCCGGTGTCGAGGACGTCAAGGAACTGCTCCGTCTCGCGCGGCGACGACATGTCTCGTCGTCGAAGGAGCTCACGAGGGCGTACGCGGGTGGGTACGCACCCGCGTACGCGCCCCCCGGCGCGCGGCGTGGCGCGCCGCCCGGCGCGGCCGACTAGCGGACCGCGAACCGGACGGCGTCCTCCAGGAACGGGATCTCCAGCCAGGGATTGGGCTGGGTCATCAGCGCGAGCAGCACGATGCCGGCGCCCAGCACGCCGTACGCGGCCATGTCGGTGAACCGGGACCGGACGGCGAGCATCCCCACGGAGGGCAGGGCGCGCCGCAGGGCGGCACCGGTGAGCAGGGCGACACCGATGAGCATCGTGCCGATGCGGGACGCCTGCGGGAACGGGTCGAACCCGACGATCAGCAGGCCGAGCATGGTCAGCCCGAGCACGGTGAGCAACGGCCACTGCCGCGCGGGCGCCGGAGCGTCTCCCGGCGCGGCCCGCCCGCCGCCCTCCGGCCGCGCGGTGTCCCGCGTGACGGTGGGCGGCCGCCGCGACCCCGTACCCCGGCGCGGAACCTCACCGGCCCCGCCTCGATGGGCGTCCGCCCCGTCGCTGCCACCCGCCGGCCCGGCACCCGGCCGGGGGGCCGCGCCCCGGCCGCCGGACGGGGCGTCGGCTCCGGATGCCCCGGCCGGCCCGGGTTCGGCGCCGGACGACCCACCGGACGGCGAACCGTCACCACGCGAGGCGTCGGGCTCGGGTGCTCCCGCCCCGGGGGCGGGCGCCTCGGCAGGGGCGTCGGCCCCTGGGGCGTCGGGCTCGGGTGCTCCCGCCCCGGGGGCGGGCGCCTCGGCAGGGGCGTCGGCCCCTGGGGCGTCGGGCTCGGGGGCGTCGGGCGCCTCGGCAGGGGCGTCGGGCCCGGGGGCGTCGGGCTCGGGGGCGTCGGGCGCCTCGGCAGGGGCGTCGGGCCCGGGGGCGTCGGGCACCGGGGCGCGGGTGGGCGCCCCGGGGTCGGCCGGGTCCGGCGAACCGGCCGCGGCGGGCCGGGTCGGGGTGGCGGAGTCGTCGTTCGCCCGTACGCCCATGGGGTCGCCCTCTCCGGTCCGGCTCAGCTCGCGGTGGCGGCGGCGCGCTCGGCCGCCTCGACGACGTTGACCAGCAGCTGGGCCCGCGTCATCGGGCCGACGCCACCCGGGTTGGGGGCGCGCCACCCGGCGACCTCGTTGACGCCCGGGTGCACGTCGCCCATGATCTTGCCGCTCTCGTCACGGCTGACGCCCACGTCCAGCACGGCGGCGCCGGGCTTGACGTCCTCGGGCTTGATCAGGTGCGGTACGCCCGCCGCGGCCACGATGATGTCGGCCCGCCGCAGGTGCGCGGCGAGGTCCCGCGTACCGGTGTGGCACTGCGTGACCGTCGCGTTCTCGGACTTGCGGGTGAGCAGCAGCGGCATCGGGCGCCCGATGGTGGTGCCCCGCCCGACGACCACGACCTCCGCGCCGCTGATGCCGACGCCGTGCGCGCGCAGCAGCGTGATGATGCCGTTCGGGGTGCACGGCAGCGGGGCGGGCTCGTTGAGCACCAGGCGGCCCAGGTTCATCGGGTGCAGCCCGTCCGCGTCCTTGGACGGGTCCATCAGCTCCAGGATGCGGTTCTCGTCGATGCCCTTGGGGAGCGGGAGCTGCACGATGTAGCCGGTGCAGGCCGGGTCCTCGTTCAGCTCGCGGACGACCGCCTCGATCTCCTGCTGCGTGGCGGTGGCGGGCAGCTCCCGCTGGATGGAGGCGATGCCCACCTCCGCGCAGTCGCGGTGCTTGCCCGCGACGTACTTCTGGCTGCCCGGGTCGTCACCGACCAGGATGGTGCCGAGGCCGGGGGTGATGCCCTTGGCCTTGAGGTCCGCCACGCGGGCGGTCAGGTCGGACTTGATCGCGGCGGCGGTGGCCTTGCCATCGAGAATCTGGGCGGTCATGTGCCCATCCTCGCGGATGAACCCGTCCCGGTTCCAATTCGCGTCCCCGGCAACGCGGCCGGAGGCCTGGACGAGGGACGTCCGGACGGCCCGTGGCCCCGACTGGACAAGGAGACGGCGCCCGACCACGATGATCCGCGCAATGCCGCGGGCAAGTGCCGGGGGGCAGAACCGCTCGAAGCATGTCTCGAAGCATGTGAGGTTCCTCCGCGCGGGCCGCGCCGCCCCACACCGACGGAGGAGACCCGCCATGAGCTTCGGCGACCCCAACAACCCCTACGGGCAGCCGCCCCAGGGTCAGCAGCCGCCTTACGGCCAGCAACCGCCCTACGGCCAGCCGAACTACGGCTACCCGCAGGCACCGCAGGGCGTGCCCCCGCAGTACGGCTACCCGCAGCAGCCCCAGCCGTACGGCGCCTACCCGCCGCCGGGCATGCCGGGCATGGGCGGCGGGATGCCGCCGTACGCCCACTGGGGCCGGCGCGTCGGCGCGCACCTGCTCGACATGCTGATCATCCTCGGTCCGGTCTACGCCATCGTGGGAATCAGCGCCGCCACCAGTTCCACCGGTGAGCCCAGCGTGGGGGTGTTCATGAGCCTCTTCGTCCTCGTGTACGGCCTGGGCATGGGCATCTTCCAGCTGGTCAGGGAAGGCGGCACCGGCCAGACGATCGGCAAGAGGGCCCTCGGCATATGTCTGCTCCGGGAGACCGACGGCCGCCCGCTGGGCTTCGGCATGGCGTTCGTCCGCAAGCTCGCGCACATCCTGGACAGCTTCGCCTGTTATCTCGGCTGGCTGTGGCCGCTGTGGGACGACAAGAAGCAGACCTTCGCCGACAAGGTCTGCTCCACCGTCGTCGTCAGGATCAAGTGATTCGCCGTCCGGCACGCGCCGCGGCCGGCACGGTCACCGAGGTTGCGCTTGCACAACGCCTTGCTGTCCGACTGGACAAAAAGTCGACTGTACGACCACGATGATCCGCGCAGTGCCGCGGGCAGTGCCGGGGGGCAAAACCGCTCAAAATACATGAAGTTCCTCCGCGCGGGCCGCGCCGTCCCCGCACATCAACGGAGGAAACCCGCCATGAGCTTCGGCGACCCCAACAACCCCTACGGGCAGCCGCAGGGCCAGCCCCAGCAGCCCGGCTACGGCCATCCGCAGCAGGCCCCCCAGGGCGTTCCGCCCCAGCAGGGCTACGGCTACCCGCAGCAGCCCGGCCAGCAGCCCTACGACGCGTACCCGCAGGCGCCGGGCACGCTCCAGGCCAACAACGGCTACATCAACGTGCCGAGCCTCGGCACCGTCCAGATAGCCAGCATGGGCCGCCGGCTGGGCGCCCGTCTCATAGACGGCGCCATCATCGGTGTCGTGTACGGCATCCTCATGGCGGTGGGCTTCGCCGGGATATTCGGCGCCGCCCAGGAGGCCGCCGACAAGTGCGACCCCAGCTCGCCGCTGTACGAGAGCTGCATCAACGCCAACCTCCAGGAGAGCAGCGGCGGCATGATCGCCGGCCTCATGACGATGTTCGCGCTCGTCGGTCTGATCACGCTGCTCTACGAGTGGCTGCTGATCTCCTTCGTCGGTGCCACGCTCGGCAAGATGGCGCTCGGGCTGCGCGTCGTGAAGGAGAGCACCGGCGGCAAGCCGGGCCTGGGCGGCGGCTTCATCCGCTGGATCATCCCGCAGGTCGGTGCGCTGCTGTGCGGTATCGGCGCCCTGCTCGTGTACCTCTCCCCCTTCTTCGACAACTCCGGGAAGACGCAGGGCTGGCACGACCGTGCCGCCGGCACCCTGGTCGTCAAG
>NZ_BAAASR010000040.1:62244-111673 GCF_039532985.1 Streptomyces gobitricini
TGGCGCGTGCCGGTGAGGTACATCGTCACGCCGGCCTTCTTCGCGGCCTCCACGACCAGCTCGTCGCGGACCGAACCGCCCGGCTGCACGACGGCCTTGACGCCGGCCGCGGTGAGGATCTCCAGACCGTCCGGGAACGGGAAGAAGGCGTCGGACGCGGCGTACGAGCCACGGGCCCGCTCCTCGCCCGCGCGCTCGACGGCGAGCTTGGCGGAGTCGACGCGGTTGACCTGGCCCATGCCGACGCCGACACTCGCGCCGTCCTTGGCGAGCAGGATGGCGTTGGACTTGACGGCGCGGCAGGCGCGCCAGGCGAAGGCCAGCTCGGCCAGTTCGGCCGCGGAGAGGGGCTCACCGGTGGCGAGGGTCCAGTTGGCCGGGTCGTCGCCGTCCGCCTGGAGGCGGTCGGTGGCCTGGAGCAGCGCGCCGCCGTCGATGGGCTTGACCTCGACGGGAGCGGAGGGGGCGCCGGGGGCGCGCAGCACCCGGATGTTCTTCTTGCGGGCCAGGACCTCGACCGCGCCGTCCTCGTAGCCCGGGGCGACGATGACCTCGGTGAAGATGTCCGCCACCTGCTCGGCCATCGCCACGGAGACCGGGCGGTTGACGGCGATGACGCCGCCGAAGGCCGAGAGCGGGTCACAGGCGTGGGCCTTGCGGTGCGCCTCGGCGACGTCGGCGCCGATCGCGATGCCGCACGGGTTGGCGTGCTTGATGATCGCGACGCACGGCTCGTCGTGGTCGTACGCGGCCCGGCGCGCGGCGTCGGTGTCCGTGTAGTTGTTGTACGACATCTCCTTGCCGTGCAGCTGCTCCGCCTCGGCGAGGCCGCCCGTGCCGTCGACGTACAGCGCGGCGCCCTGGTGCGGGTTCTCGCCGTAGCGCAGCACGTTCTGCCGCTGGTGGGTGGCGCCGAGGAAGTCGGGGAAGCCGCTGTCGTCGGCAGCCGCGTAGTCGCCGGCGAACCAGGACGCGACGGCCACGTCGTACGCGGCGGTGTGCTGGAACGCCTCGGCGGCCAGACGCTTGCGGGCGGTCAGGTCGAAGCCGCCCGCCTTGACGGCGTCGAGGACGTCGCCGTACCGGGCGGGGGAGGTGACGACCGCGACGGACGGGTGGTTCTTGGCGGCGGCGCGCACCATGGAGGGGCCGCCGATGTCGATCTGCTCGACGCACTCGTCGGGGGTGGCGCCGGAGGCGACCGTCTCGCGGAACGGGTACAGGTTCACGACGACCAGCTCGAACGGCTCCACGCCCAGCTCGGCGAGCTGCTCGCGGTGCGCGTCCAGCCGCAGGTCGGCGAGGATCCCGGCGTGCACGCGCGGGTGCAGGGTCTTGACGCGGCCGTCCAGGCACTCGGGGAAGCCGGTCAGCTCCTCCACCTTGGTGACCGGGACACCGGTGGCGGCGATCCTCGCGGCGGTGGAGCCGGTGGAGACCAGCTCGACGCCGTTCTCGTGCAGCCCGCGGGCGAGCTCCTCCAGCCCCGTCTTGTCGTAGACACTGATCAACGCGCGACGGATGGGCTTATTCACCGACATGAACCTTTCGTCCCTCAATGCGGTAGCCGTGCCGGGCCAGACGCCCCACGACCTCGACGAGCAGCGAACGCTCGACGTCCTTGATGCGCTCATGGAGAGCGGCTTCGTCGTCCTCGCCCCGGACCTCGACCACGCCCTGGGCGATGATCGGGCCGGTGTCGACGCCGTCGTCGACGAAGTGGACGGTGCATCCGGTGACCTTCACGCCGTGCGCGAGCGCGTCCCGCACTCCGTGGGCACCGGGAAAACTGGGCAGCAGGGCCGGGTGCGTATTGACGATCCGACCGCCGAAGCGGGCCAGGAACTCCTTGCCGAGGATCTTCATGAACCCGGCCGACACCACGAGGTCCGGCTCGTACGCGGCGGTCGCCGCGGTCAGCGCGTGGTCCCACTCGTCACGCGTGGCGTGGTCCCGCACCCTGCACACGAAGGTGGGGAGCCCGGCGCGCTCGGCCCGCTCCAGACCGGCGATGTCGTCGCGGTCGGCCCCGACGGCGACGATCCCGGCCCCGAAGCCCTCGGGATCGTCACCGATGGCGTCGAGCAGAGCTTGCAGGTTCGTGCCGGATCCGGAGACCAGGACGACGAGGCGGGCGGGAGCCACGGGGAAACCCTCTTCGCGTTGGCTTTGTGTGGTCGTACGAATGAATCGGGCCCCTCGATACGGGGAACTCTACGAGAGAGCCGACCGTCAGCAACGATACCGGCACACCGAGCCGCCCCCACGGGACGGGGGCGGGGCCGGGGGGTAGCGTCTGAGGCAGAGCCGTCCCCGAACGGACGGACACGACGACACGAGACCCCCGCCCGCGCTGTCGCGCCGGCCCGGGGTCTGAGGGGAAGACGTTCACCACATGCCGGACCGACGCCGCCGCACGGCCATCCACCTCCTGCCGCGGGAACGCCAGTCCACGGAGCCCAGGGACGAGGACAACCCGTTCGCGCCGCCACCCGAGGGCAGGCCGGACCAGCCCTGGCAGCCCCGCCGACCGGAGGGCGGCGACGGCTCCCGGGAGGGTTCCTCCGGGGGCTCCTCCGAGGAACCGGAGCGGGACCGCCCGGCCTGGGGCAGCCAGTGGAGCCCGCGGCAGCCGGGGCGCTCCTCCGGCGGCTTCGGCAGCCGCCCGAGCGGCGAGCAGCAGGGGGGCGGCCGGGGCGGGCCGGAGTCGCCGGCCCCGCGGTGGGACCCGACCGACCCGGCGCAGCGCCGCGCGCGGTACGCGCTGCTGTCGGGTATGTGGGCGTTCTTCTTCGCGATCTTCGACTTCCCGGAGATCGGCCTGCTCCTGGGCGCTCTGGCGCTGTACTGGGGCATCAGCTCACTGCGCGCCAAGCCGCGCCCGGACGCCGCCCGGCCGGCCGCGCCCGGCGCCACCCCCGCCGCCGGCGCGCCGAGCGGCCCCCCGGCGGGACCGCCGCCCGGATCGGGCCGTCCGCAGACCACCGCCGCGGTCAGCGGCCTGGTCACCGCGGTGCTGGCGCTGATGATCGTGGCGGCGACGTTCACGATCCAGCTCGTCTACCGCGACTACTACACATGCGTGGACGACGCGCTGACCAAGACGGGCCAGCTGTCCTGCAACGAGCTGCTCCCGGACCCCCTGCGTGACGTCTTCGGCGTCCAGGAGTGACGGGACGGGATCGAAACGGGACTGAAGGGCGGGTGTGACGGGGCGGCTGTGTGACAGGGCGGGTGTGTGACGGGGCGGCTGTGTGACAGGGCGGGTGTGACGGGAGCGGTTACGTCCGCTGCCGGGGAGGCCCCGGGTCATCGGCACCCGGGGCCTCCCGCGCGCCGTCCTGCGGCGCGGCGTCCTGCGGTCCGTCGTCTCCCGGCCCGTCGTCTCCCGGCCCGTCGTCTCCCGGCGCGGTGTCCCGCGGCACGTCGTACCGCGGCACGGCAGGTCCGGCCACCGGGACGGCGGGGAACGCGGCCATGAGGCCGCCCGAGGCCTCCTTGAGGGCGCTCCAGCGCGCTTCGCGGGCCACCGGGTCCTCCCAGGTCGCGGGGAGGAAGTCGTACGGCTCGAAGGCCGGGTCGCCGGGGTCGTCCTCGGGGGCCGGCCGCTCCCGCGCGGGCTCATCGGAGGGGCCGAACGTGGCCGTCGGCGGTACGGGCGCGGGTACCGGCGCCGGGGCGGACCCGGGCACCGGCACGGGCACCTTCGGAGCGGCCGGCGCCCCGCCCTCGCTCCGCCGCCGCCAGGCTCGCAGGCCCAGTGCCACCGGCACGCCGAGGCCCCCGGCCCACGCCGCGGCCGCCCCGCCCGCACGCCACCACACCGGGCCGAACGCGGCCAGGCGACCGGTTCCCAGCGGCCCGCCCGCGGCCGCCGCCAGCACCGCGACGGCCGCGCCGACCAGCACGGCCGCCAGCAGGGCCGCGAACGCCGCGTCCCGCAGGCCCGCGGCCGGTGCGCCGGTGCCGCGTCGCCGCCCCCCGCAGGTCCACCCCACCGCCGCGCCCGCCGCCACCGGGACCACCGCGACCGTCCAGTTCACCCAGGTGCCGGAGCCGCCCGCCGGAACGGCGGCCAGCAGCGGGAAGGGGGGCGGCGCGACGACTCCCGTCACCCCGAGCGGGGTCACCACCGCGCCCGTACCCATCAGGAAACCCGGCCCGAGCCCGTAGGCCGCGCCCCACACCGCCGCGTTCGGGGCGAGCGCGGCGGCCAGCAGCAGCAACGCCATCCGGCCCGACCAGACACCGGACAGGCCCAGCAGCGCCTCCCGGGCCGCGCCCGCGTGCCACACCAGCGACACCACGACCAGCACCGCTCCCCCACCGAGCAGCACACCCAGCCCGGCGCCCGCGGCGCGGACGGCGACGGCCGTCCGGGAACGGGCGAGCCCGACCCGGACCCGCTCCGGCACCCACACCGGCAGCGGTCCCGTCGGGCGCCCGTACGCCGTCCACACCCCGGCGGCCGCGGCGAGGACGACCAGCGGCGGCAGGTGGAGCGCCGCGCCGAGTGGGTCGGCGGGCAGCGGCCCGCCCGCCCCGTACCCCAGGGCCGCCGCCGCGACGAGGAGGTAGCCGCCCGTGACGGCGCCCACCGCGCCGCTCGCCGAGGGTCTCGGCCGTGCCTGCCCGGGCTCGGCGGCGTCCCGCGCCGTCCGGTACACCAGCCACGCCGGCAGCGCCACGAGCAGCAGCGGAACGACGCCCACGGGCGCGGGTGCCCCCGTGAGGGTCGTGGGCCGCACCAGCTCGGCACCGTGGATGAGGAGCCAGACGCCCGCGGCGACGTGCAGGGCGCCGCCCGGGTCGCTGTCGGGGTACGGGGAGCTGATCCACACCACCATCACCAGGACGGTGACGGAACCGAGCCCGAGCCCGGCGGCGAGCGCGCCGCGTACACAGGCCCCGGCCAGGGCGGCGGTCCGGCCGCCCTGCACGGGGGCCGGCGGGTGATCGGTCGCTTCGGTCACGGCGCCATGCTGCCAACGACACGCGCTTGATCCGCGTAACGGCGGAATGGCCGGTGTGGCGCGCAATATACGGTTATGTACTTTTTCGCCGAGTGCAGCCCTGCCGAGGACCGGCCATGACCCGGACCACGACCGATGCCACCCGTTCCGCCCTCCCGCTGCCCTCCCCCAAGGAGCGGCGCCGGTTGCGCGAGACGATGTCCATGACCGAGGAACAACTCGCCCAGCTCGTCGGGGTGACACGCGCGACGGTGCGCTCCTGGGAGACGGGGCGCACCAGCCCGCGGGGCCGCAAACGGGAGACGTACCTGAACATCCTGGCCGGCGCCCGGGAGAACCGCCCGGGCGGCCGGCGGACTCCGGACCTCCGGCTCCCGTCCAGGACGGACCGCCGGGAGGTGGAGCGGGGCGAACGGCAGGACCCCACGCGCCGCTCCACACCGGAACCCCGGTCCGCGGCCGGGAAGCGGTCGGAAGCCGGAACCGGGGCCGGAACCGGAACCGGGGCCGGGGCCGGAACCGGAACCGGAACCGGGGCCGGGGCCGGGGAGCGCGCCGGGAACGGAGCCGGGGAGCGGCCCGGGACCGGGGGCGGAGAGCGGCCCGGGACCGGGGGCGGAGAGCGGCCCGGGACCGGGGGCGGAGAGCGGCCCGCCGCGCCGGCCGACGCGTTCGACGCCCTGTACGCGTACGCCGCGCCCGCGCTCGTACAGCAGGCCTATCTGCTCACCGGGCGGCGGCGGCTGTCCCGCGAGGCCGTCGAGTACGCCTTCCACCTGGCCTGGGAGCGCTGGCCCGAGGTAGCGGTCGACCGTGACCCGGTCGGGTGGGTGAGGGTGGCGACGCACGAGTACGCCCTGTCGCCCTGGCACCGGCTGCGCCGCTCGCACCGGCACCCCGACGCTCCGACCACCGACCAGGCCGCCCAGACGCTGCGCACCGCGCTGCTGGACCTGGCGCCCGCGTACCGCCGCGCGCTGCTGCTCTACGACGGACTCGGCCTGGACCTGCCCGAGACGGCCGCCGAGACGGAGGCGAGCACCCCCGCCACCGGCAACCGCGTTCTGCACGCCCGCGAGCTGGTCGCCGAGCGGATCCCGGAGCTCGCCGACCCGGAGGCGCTGCAAGCCCGGCTGGCGTCGCTCCTGGCCAAGGGCACCGCCATGGTGCTGGCCGAGCCGAGGACCGTGCGCTCCGGGAGCGAGCGCCGCGCCAGGTGGTGGACCAGGGCGGCCATCGCGCTGACGGTGCTCGTCATCGGCGCGACCGCCTTCACGCTGGCGACCGCGCCGACCGCGTACCACCCGCCCCTCGCCCCGGGCGCGCCGGTGGACGGTGTCCCGGTCCTCAGCGGTCCGCAGCGGCTCACCCCCCAGGACGAGGCGCTGCGGGACAAGCTCCGCGCCGAGCCGGTCACCGGGCCCGCCCGCCTGGTCCCCGACCCGCACTGACCGGCGACGCGGTGAACGCGACGCGGTGAACGCGACGCGGTGAACACGACGCGGTGAACACGACGGGCCCGCCCCCGGAAGTTCTCCGGGGGCGGGCCCGTCGTGCGTGCGTGCGGCAGTGTTCGGGCTGCCGGTGGCTCAGCCCGCGAGGATGGCGCGCGCCAGCTTGGCCGTCTCGGTCGGCGTCTTGCCGACCTTGACGCCCGCGGCCTCGAGGGCCTCCTTCTTCGCCTGAGCGGTGCCGGACGAACCGGACACGATCGCACCGGCGTGGCCCATCGTCTTGCCCTCGGGGGCGGTGAAGCCCGCGACGTAACCGACGACCGGCTTGGTGACGTTGGCCTTGATGAAGTCGGCCGCCCGCTCCTCGGCGTCGCCACCGATCTCACCGATCATCACGATCAGCTCGGTCTCGGGGTCGGCCTCGAAGGCCGCGAGGCAGTCGATGTGGGTGGTGCCGATGACCGGGTCGCCACCGATGCCGACGGCCGACGAGAAGCCGATGTCCCGCAGCTCGTACATCATCTGGTAGGTCAGCGTGCCGGACTTCGACACCAGGCCGATCTTGCCGGGCTTGGTGATGTCGCCCGGGATGATGCCGGCGTTGGACTGGCCCGGCGTGATCAGGCCGGGGCAGTTCGGGCCGACGATCCGGGTCTTGTTGCCCTTCTCGACCGCGTACGCGTAGAACGCGGCGGAGTCGTGGACCGCGATGCCCTCGGTGATGACGACGGCCAGCGGGATCTCGGCGTCGATGGCCTCGACGACGGCGGCCTTGGCGAAGGCCGGCGGCACGAAGAGGACCGAGACGTCGGCGCCGGTCTCCTTCATCGCCTCGGCGACCGTGCCGAAGACGGGGACGGACGTGCCGTCGAAGTCGACGGTCGTGCCCGCCTTGCGCGGGTTGACGCCACCGACGATGTTGGTGCCGTCACCCAGCATGAGCTTGGTGTGCTTCATGCCCGTGGCACCGGTCATGCCCTGGACGATGACCTTGCTTTCCTTGGTCAGGAAGATAGCCATGGTGTTTCCGACCTCGTCCCTTACTTCGCAGCCGCGAGCTCGGCGGCCTTGTCGGCCGCGCCGTCCATGGTGTCCACGCGCTGCACGAGCGGGTGGTTGGCGTCCGACAGGATCTTGCGACCCAGCTCCGCGTTGTTGCCGTCGAGGCGCACGACCAGCGGCTTGGTGACTTCCTCGCCCTTGTCGGCGAGCAGCTGCAGCGCCTGGACGATGCCGTTGGCGACCTCGTCACAGGCGGTGATGCCACCGAAGACGTTGACGAAGACGGACTTGACGTCCGGGTCGCCGAGGATGATCTCCAGGCCGTTCGCCATCACCTGGGCGGACGCGCCGCCGCCGATGTCGAGGAAGTTGGCCGGCTTCACGCCGCCGTGCGCCTCACCGGCGTACGCGACGACGTCGAGGGTCGACATGACCAGACCCGCGCCGTTGCCGATGATGCCGACCTCGCCGTCGAGCTTGACGTAGTTGAGGTTCTTGGCCTTGGCGGCAGCCTCGAGCGGGTCGGCTGCGGCCTTGTCCTCGAGGGCCTCGTGCTCCGGCTGGCGGAAGTCGGCGTTGGCGTCCAGCGACACCTTGCCGTCCAGCGCGATGACACGGCCGTCGGCGACCTTGGCCAGCGGGTTGACCTCGACGAGGAGGGCGTCCTCGGCGACGAAGGTCTTCCACAGGGTCACCAGGATCTCGGCGATCTGGTCCTTGACCTCGGCCGGGAACTTGGCGGCCTCGACGATCTCGCGGGCCTTGGCCTCGGTGACGCCCTCGTTGGCGTCGACCGGGATCTTCGCCAGGGCCTCGGGCTTGGTGGCCGCGACTTCCTCGATGTCCATGCCGCCCTCGACGGACGCCATGGCGAGGAAGGTGCGGTTGGTGCGGTCGAGGAGGTACGAGACGTAGTACTCCTCGGCGATCTCCGGCGCCGTCTCGGCGATCATCACCTTGTGGACCGTGTGGCCCTTGATGTCCATACCGAGGATGTCCGTCGCGCGGGCGACGGCCTCGTCCGGCGTGGCTGCCAGCTTCACGCCGCCGGCCTTGCCGCGGCCGCCGACCTTCACCTGCGCCTTGACGACCGAACGGCCGCCCAGTCGCTCGGTCGCCTCGCGCGCCGCCTCAGGCGTGTCGATGACTTCACCGGCCAGCACCGGTACACCGTGCTTGGCGAAGAGATCCCTCGCCTGGTACTCGAACAGGTCCACGCGCGTCCGTCCCTTTTCTGGTGATCGCGGTTCGTTGTCTGCGTGGGCGTGCCGCGGAGGGCAACGTGACTGCGCTGTCACAAGGGAGGCGTACACGGTGTCCGTGGACGCGGCATGTCCGTCTCGCAGGTTATCCCCGTGAGACCGAGGCACCTAAATCGCAGATCACACCGGAGCGGTGATACCTGTCACAGGCACGAACCTCCGACGGGCGGCCCCACCGCTTGTGAGACCGCCCGTTGCTACGGATTTCGTACCGGATCAGACTCCGGTCACACGCCGCCGTACGGGAGGTAGTCCGGGGTGACCGTGCCGACCGTGCCGTGCACGCCGGTGACGGCGTTGCCGGCGAGCGGCCGCACGTCCCCGGTCACGCCCTCCGCCAGGCCGGCCGCGAAGGGCTGGACGTCGTCGGTCACGCCGTACGCGAACGGCGCCACCTCGCCGGTCACGCCCTCCGCCAGGCCGGTCGCGCTGCCGCCCACGCCCTGGACGACCGGCTGGACCTGGTCGGCGACGGCCTGGACGAGCGGCCGCACCGAGCCGGTGACGCCGTCCGCGAACGGGTGCGCCTGGCCGGCCACCCCACCGGCCAGCGGCTGGACCCCGGAAACGACGCCCTCGGCGAACGGGTACGCGTCGGAGACCACGTCCTCGGCGAGGAAGCCCGCGTCTCCGGCGGCCTGGCCGGCCACCGGCAGGGCCGAGTGGACGGCGCGGTACGCGATCGGCGGCAGCGTGTCCTGGAGGGCGGCGTCCGCGACGGGCGTGGCGGTGGCGGCGGGGTCGTTCGCCACCTCGTGGGCGAAGGAGGCGAGGGGGCCGAAGAGGTAGTCGATCTCACCCTCGGCGTCGGTCCGGACCTCGGCGCCGACGCCCTGCACCTGGGAGGTGGCGTCCTGGACGTGGGAGGTGGCGTCCTGGACGTGGGAGGTGGCGTCCTGGACCTCGGTGGACGCGTACCGGACGTCGGTGGTGACGTCCTGCGTGACCTGCTGCCGGGTGTCCTGGGCGAGGGCGGTGGCGACGGCGGTGGTGTCGTCGGCGACCGTGTCGCCAGCGGTGTCGGCGGCCACGACCGCCTTGTCGGGTGCGGAGAGCGGCACCGAGAGGGACACCTCGGTGGCGCTCGCGGCGGCGGTACCGATGGCCCACATGCCGGTGGCGGTGGCGGCGACGGCTATGGAACGGCGGATGTTCTGGTGCATGGGTACGTCGGATCCTTCGAAGTCGGTTCTCGGCTGGAGATGACGGGCAGACCTGTCCCGCCCCCGCGCGGCAGGTCCTGAGCGGGGGAGGTCTGCCCTAGCCGGGGAATTCGAGGATGGTGTGGGGCCGGTCCTGGATGGGCGCGGCCGTCGCCGGCCGCACGGTGTTCCGTGCCGGTGCGCGGTGCGCGTCCGCCGGGGACGCCACGGCGTGCTGGTCGCCCGGTCGCGGAGTGCCGCCGTCGCCGGTGGCGGACTGCCGGACGGCGCCGCCGCACGGGCCGGGCGCGGAGGGCGGCGACGGCGGGGCGATACGCGTGTCCGCGGCGCGGTACGGGGCGGTGCGGGCGCCCATCGTGTCGGGCGCCGCCGGCTGGAGGGCCGTGGCGCGCGTACGGGGCTGGGCGGCGAGGTCCCGGGCGGCGGTGGCGCCCTGGGGAGCGGCGACGTCCCGGCCGGCCGCCTCGGGGACGGTGGCGCCGTCCTGCGCCGCGCCCGGGCCCCCGGGGGCACCGGTCGGCGGAGCGAGCGGCGCGCCGAGGCCGGGCAGCGGCACCGGCAGCGGTGCCGCGGGCGCGATGGGGAGGGCCGGGAGCACGGGCGGCGCCGACGGCACCTCGGGCAACGCCCCGGTGACCCCGGGCAGTCCCCCGGCGGTCTCGGGCAACGCCCCGGCGGTCTCGGGCAGTCCACCGGCGGTCTCGGGCAGTCCACCGGCGGTCTCGGGCAGTCCACCGACGACCTCGCGCACGGTGTCCGCGGCGGGTCCGGTGACGACCTCGCGCACGGTGCCCTTGGCGGGTCCGGTGACGACCTCGCGCACGGTGCCCTTGGCGGGTCCGGTGACGGTCCGGGCCACCGGCACGGCGGCTTCCTCGGCCTCCCGCACGGCGACCGTGGGGCGGCTGCCCGTGGCGGTGGGGCCCGCGTCACGCGCGGCGGGGAGCCGCTCGGCGGCCACCCGCGGCTTCTCGTGGTCCAGGTCGTCGACGTGGACCACCTCGTCCAGGCGCACCACGGGCGCGGCCGGTGGCCGGTCCGCCGCGTGCGCCTGGCCACCGAGGAGGAAACCCAGGGCCAGCAGACCTCCGAGGAAGAGCACGACCGCCGGCGCGCGCCGCGCCACCGCCCCGCGCACCAGGCGCGGGACGGTCACGGGCACGACGGCTGCTGCGGTCACGGTTCCGGATTCCTCCCCTGCGCGGAACATCGCCTTCCGCGTACGTCGGGCCGATGCTCGCACGAACCCGCCGGGGTGACGCAAGTCCCGTGTTACTGATGGGTCGCCATGTCCGGTATGGGCAGTGGCCGTTTCTCGATCGCCGCCGCCATCACCTCCGGGAAGAGGTCGGGGGTGCAGGCGAACGCCGGCGCTCCGAGGGCCGCGAGCGCTGCCGCGTGTTCGCGGTCGTACGCCGGGGCGCCCTCGTCGGAGAGTGCGAGCAGCGCGACGAACTGCACGCCCGACGCCTTCATCGCCGCCACCCGCTTCAGCATCCCGTCGCGTATGCCGCCCTCGTAGAGGTCGCTGATCAGGACGACGACGGTGTCGGCCGGGCGGGTGATCTGCGACTGGCAGTACGCCAGCGCCCGGTTGATGTCCGTGCCGCCGCCGAGCTGGGTGCCGAACAGGACGTCCACGGGATCGTCGAGCTGGTCGGTGAGGTCCACGACGGCCGTGTCGAAGACGACCAGCCGGGTCGCGATGGACCGCATGGACGCCAGCACGGCGCCGAACACCGAGGCGTACACCACGGACGCCGCCATCGAACCGGACTGGTCGATGCAGAGCACCACGTCCTTCTTCACCGACTGCGCCGCCCGCCCGTACCCGATGAGCCGCTCCGGCACGATCGTGCGGTACTCCGGCAGGTAGTTCTTCAGGTTCGCCCGGATGGTGCGGTCCCAGTCGATGTCCCGGTGGCGCGGCCTGCTGATGCGGGCACTGCGGTCGAGCGCGCCGGTGAGCGTGGCACGGGTACGGGTGGCCAGCCGCTTCTCCAGGTCGTCGACGACCTTGCGTACGACGGCCCGTGCCGTTTCCTTCGTCGTCTCCGGCATCGCCTTGTTGAGCGAGAGCAAGGTGCCGACGAGGTGGACGTCCGCCTCGACGGCCTCCAGCATCTCGGGCTCGAGCAGCAGCGCCGACAGACCGAGCCGGTCGATCGCGTCCCGCTGCATCACCTGGACGACCGTGCTGGGGAAGTAGGCGCGGATGTCGCCGAGCCAGCGGGCGACGGACGGCGCCGACGCGCCGAGTCCCGCCGAACGGTCCCGCCCGCCGCGCCCCCGTCCGCCGCTCTTCTCCCCGTACAACGCGGCCAGGGCGCCGTCCATGGCGGCGTCGGTCCCGGCGAGTTCACGGCCCGTCCCGTCGGCCTCGCCACCGCCCAGCACCAGGCGCCAGCGCCTCAGCCGCTCCTCGTCACTCACTTGCCCGCCCCCGAGAGTTCGTCGTCGTCGGTGTCCCCCGCGCCCAGCAGGAGCCGCAGCAGCGGCAGGACCGCTTCCGCCCGGGTCTCGTCGAGCTCCGCCGCGAAGCCGGGGACCGCGGCCTCAGCCCGTGCCGCCCCGCCTGCCGCCGGGCCGCGCCTCACCAGCTCGCCCAGCGTGCGCCGGACACCCGGTTCGTACGCGGCGAACGTGCGCCGCAGCAGCGGCAGTACATCGGTGAACGCCTCCGCGGGGACCTGGTTCAGCCAGGCGTCGACCAGGCCGAGGAGCCGCTCGTCGTGGACGAGGAGCAGTCCGCCGCCGGGGCCGGAGGCGCCCCCGCCGACGAAGCCCTCGATCCAGGCGGCCGCCTCGGCGGGCGGCGTGCCGGGCGAGAGCGCGAGCCCCATCAGCCGCGCGGCCTCGTCCTCCGCGAGCCGCCCGTCGTCCAGGAGCAGCCGCGCGGCGCGCCCCCGTATGACGCCGGGCACGCTCTCCCGCCCGGCGAGCTTGCCCAGAACGTCGGCCCACCGGCCCGTGACGTCCTCGGTGACGCCGTTCTCCGCCCCGTCCTCCGCGCCCTTCCCAGGGTCCGGCAGGAGCCGGATCGCGGTGTGGACGGCGTCCAGGTGGCCACGCATCTCGGCGGCGCCGTCCGCGTCGAGGCTCGTGCACGCGGGGGGCAGACCGACGCAGATGCGCAGCGCGAGCCCGGTGGCGACACCGCCGAGCGCGGCGGTGTCCGTGGACCGCACGTCGCCGTACCGCAGGGAGCGGGCCAGCGCGGGCAGGGCCTGGGCGAGGTGACCGACGTCCGCGTCGAGGGCGGCACGGTCGGCGAGGGCCTTCATCACCACGGGCAGCGCGTCGGACAGCCCGGCCAGCAGGCACCGCTCGGCGAGCGCCGTGACGTCGGCGAGGGCGGTGGCCGAGGTGGCGTCCGACTCGGCCCTGGCGGTGGCGGCGGCGAGCACGGTGGTGCCCCACACCCCGGCTTCGGCGACCCGGACGTGCAGTTCCGGCTCCCAGCGCAGCCGCCAGCTCTCCCGGAAGGTGCCGGTGCTGCCCCGCCCCGCGGCCGGCACGCCCCAGCCGATGCCGAGGAGCCGCAGCCGGTGCAGCAGCAGGCTGCGCGCCGCGTCGGTCTCCTTGCGCAGGTCCAGGTCGAGCTCCCGCTCGAGGGCCTCGGGCTTGAGGCGCAGGGTGCGCTGGAGCCTGGTGAGGTCACGCTGCAGGGGCACGGCGGGGGCGTGCTCGGGCACTTCGCCGAGGGTGTCACCGATGATCAGCCGGTCCCTGATGAGCCCGAGCGGCACGTCGGAGCCGTCGCACATCACCGCTCGTACGGCGTCGAGCGTCTCGGTCAGCCCCGCGAGGGGACGCCCGCGCATGGCGGCGAGCGTCCCGGCGAGCCGTACGGCCTCGATGACATGGGCGGAGGAGACGATCCGGTCCTCGTCGCGCAGCAGTCCGGCGACCTTCGTCAGCCAGCGCTCGACCGGCCGGTCGGGCGCGCTGAACAGGTGCCCGTACCAGCCGGGCGAGTCGATGCCGGCGCCGTAACCGCTGTGCCGGGCGAGCCTGCGGTGCGTCCAGGGCACCCAGGTGATCTCCGCCTTCACCTTGGGCAGCCCCTTGAGCAGGGCACGGTCGGCGGTGACGGTGGTCCTGGCGGCGAGGGCCGGCACGTGCCAGGCCCCGCAGACGACGGCCACGCCGTCCCCGTGCGTCTTGCGCGCGGCGCGGAGCTGGAGTCGCATGTAGGCCTCGCGCACGAGGTCGCGGCCGTGCCCGCCGTGCCCATAGGTCTCGCGCAGGGCGGCCATGGCGTCGGCGAGTCCGGTGAAGACCGCGATCGGGTCGTGGGCACCGCCGCCCGGGGGTCCGTTCGGTGCGGCTCCGGTGCCCCGGTGCTCGACGACGTCCTCCCACCAGCGCTCCGGGTCGTCGTACCCGGCGGTCCCGGCGAGCACGGCGATGGGGTCGACTCGCAGGCCGTACCGCTGGTCGCCGGCCTTGCCGCCGTCCGCCTCCTCTCCCTCGCCGTCCCTCCAGGTGGGGTCCCCGGCCATGGCGAGGGTGTGGGTGGCGGGCAGGTCGATGAAACGGACGGCCGCGCCGTGGTCCAGGGCCCAGCGGATGGCGACCCACTCGGGGGAGAACTCGGCCATCGGCCAGAAGGACGCGCGCCCGGGGTCGTCGACGGCGTGCGCGAGCAGCGCGACCGGCGGGCTCATCCGCTCGTCGGCCGCGAGCGGCAGCAGGGCGTCCCCTTCCGGCGGGCCCTCGATCAGCACGGCCGGTGGCTTGGCGGCGTCGAGCGCGGCCCGCACCGCACGGGCCGATCCGGGCCCGTGGTGGCGGACACCGAGCAGCAGGGGTCCGGTGGAGCCGGCCGTCATACGGACACCTCGCGGCACGCCCGGTAGAAGTCCTTCCAGCCGTCCCTTTCACGGACGACGGTCTCCAGGTACTCCTGCCAGACGACACGGTCGGCCGCCGGATCGCGGACCACCGCGCCGAGGATGCCCGCGGCCACGTCGCCGGGGCGCAGCACGCCGTCGCCGAAGTGCGCGGCGAGAGCGAGGCCGTTGGTGACGACGGAGATCGCCTCGGCCGTGGAGAGTGTCCCGGAGGGGGACTTGAGCTTGGTGCGGCCGTCGGTCGTCACGCCGTCGCGCAGTTCACGGAAGACGGTGACGACCCGGCGGATCTCGTCGATGCCCTCGGGGGCCGGGGGCAGGTCGAGGGAGCGCCCTATCTGGTCGACGCGCCGGGAGACGATCTCGACCTCGGCGTCCGGTGTGGCGGGCAGCGGGAGTACGACGGTGTTGAAGCGGCGGCGCAGCGCGCTGGAGAGGTCGTTGACGCCGCGGTCCCGGTCGTTGGCGGTGGCGATGAGGTTGAAGCCGCGTACCGCCTGCACCTCTTGGCCGAGCTCGGGGATCGGCAGGGTCTTCTCGGAGAGGATCGTGATCAGGGTGTCCTGCACGTCGGCGGGGATGCGGGTGAGCTCCTCGACGCGCGCCGTCATGCCGTCGGACATGGCGCGCATGACCGGGCTGGGGACGAGCGCGTCCCGGCTGGGCCCGTGGGCGAGCAGCCGCGCGTAGTTCCACCCGTACCGGATGGCCTCTTCGGGGGTGCCGGCGGTGCCCTGCACCAGAAGGGTCGAGTCGCCGCTGACCGCGGCGGCGAGGTGCTCCGACACCCAGGTCTTGGCGGTGCCGGGGACACCGAGCAGCAGCAGCGCCCGGTCGGTGGCGAGGGTGGTCACGGCGACTTCGACGATCCGGCGCGGTCCGACGTACTTCGGTGTGATCACGGTGCCGTCGGGCAGTGTGCCACCGAGCAGATAGGTGGCGACGGCCCACGGCGAGAGGCGCCAGCGGGCGGGCCGGGGGCGGTCGTCGGCCGCGGCCAGTGCCTTCAGTTCGTGCGCGAACGCGTCCTCGGCATGCGGGCGCAGAGCCTCTCCGCCGGACGGTTCGACGGCTTCTTCGGTGACTGGGGTGATTGCGGGCACGGTGATGGATCCCCCTCCAGATCATGTGCGACCGGGTGTGGGATCCACCGTGCACCATGCCACTGACAATCGACCGTTTCCGCTGGTCACGTGGGTCCGAAAGGGATTTCGGACGCCGTTCGCGGGCGGAACCCGCCGTCACTCGGGCCTGGTTGCGGGTGCCGGGATGTCAGCCGGCGACCGGGGAGACGGCGATGCAGCCGGTCGCGGCGGCCATGCCCTTCGCGGTCTCCTCCTTGATGACCTTCCCCTGGTAGATGATCTTGCAGGACATCTCGACGCCGGCCGGGTCGACGGCGATCGGGAGCACGCCGGGCGGCAGCAGACCGCGGAGCTTCACCGTCTTCTTCCACGGCAGCGTGGGCTTCTGCACCGACTCGACCTTGGGCTTCGTCGCGTCACCTCCGTCGACGTGGTAGTCGATCGAGTCGATTCCCTTACCGGTGATCTCGTAGGTGACCTCGTACTGCTCGTTGACTTCCTTGTCGACCTGCTTGGCGGCCTCGTCGGCGATCTCGGAGCAGGCGCCGAGTCCGAGGACGAGTCCGCCGGCGACGAGCACCGACGCGATGGAGCGGCTGGTGCGGTTCATGCTGTCCCCCCGGGTGAGTTGACCGTGTCACAGGCAGAAAACAGCAAAGGGCAGACAAGGTCAACTCCCGGTCGTTGGCGCGAAGTCGCTGGTCAGAGCTGATTGTCAGTGGGGGCGCCTACCGTCGTTCCCATGAATCAGCAGGGGGTGCGCTGGACGGCGGAACAGGTGCTGGCTCTGGCTCCTGACGACGCATCGCGCAGAGCGGGCGGCAGGCTCGGCACGGCCGGGCCGTGGTCGGGTGGCGGCAGCGACGGGTCCGGGGCGGTGTGGGGGCTGTGCAAAGGCAGTGGCAGCAAGCCGTACCGGACGGTTGTGGACACCACGGGCCCGGCCTGCAAGTGCAGTTGCCCGAGCCGGAAGTTCCCGTGCAAGCACGCGCTGGGGCTGCTGCTGCTCTGGGCGGCGGACGGGGAGCCCGTGCGCGGCTCGGACATGCCGGACTGGGCCGAGCAGTGGCTGGCGGGGCGGCGTGCCCGCGCGTCGGGGGGCCCGGGAGGGGGAGCGGGCGAGGGCCCGCCCGCGAGGAACGCCGACCCGGAAGCGGCGCGGCGCCGGGCCGAGCAGCGGGCCGCCCGGATCACGGCGGGCGCCGAGGAGTTGGAGCAGCGGCTGGCCGACCTGCTGCGCGGCGGGCTGGCCTCCGCCGGCCGGTCGGGGTACGGCCTGTGGGAGGAGACCGCGGCCCGCATGGTCGACGCACAGGCGCCGGGCCTGGCCGGCCGGGTCAGGGAGCTGGGGGCGATACCGGGCTCGGGGCCGGGCTGGCCGGTGCGGCTGCTGGAGGAATGCTCGCTGACGCATCTGCTCGACCGCGCGTGGCTGGACGTCGAGCGGCTTCCGGAGCCGCTGGCCGCGACGGTCCGTACGAGGGTCGGGCTGACGGCGCCCGCCGACGGCCCGGCCGTGCGCGACCACTGGTCGGTCCTCGCCCAGTACGACACCTCGGACGGCAAGCTGACGACCCGCCGGGTCTGGCTGCACGGACGGAGCAGCGGACGGGCGGCACTGCTGCTCTCCTTCGGTGCGGCCGGGCGCGCGCCCGGGATCGCCCTGCCCGTGGGGGTGGTGATCGACGCCGAGGTCAGGCCGTACCCCGGCGCCGGGCAGCTGCGGGCCGAACTCGGTGAGCAGTTCGCGCTGCCGGTACCGGACGCGGGTCCGCCACCGGGCGGGACCGTGGCGGACGCCCTGGCGGCGTACGGGACGGCCCTGTGCGACGACCCGTGGCTGGACTCCTGGCCGGTGACGCTGACCGGGGCGATACCCGCGCCGTCCGGGGACGGCGGCTGGCAGCTGGCCGACGCGGACGGCGGGTCCGCGCTGCCGGTCGTCGCGACCGCGCTCGGCAGGCCCGGCCTGTGGCGGCTGGCCGCGCTGTCCGGCGGCAGGCCTGTCACGGTGTTCGGCGAGTGCGGACACCGCGGCTTCACCCCGCTGACCGCCTGGTCGGCGGAGACGCCCGAGACGGTCACGCTGACCTGACGTACGGAGGACACGATGACCACCACGACCTGGGAAGACCTCGTCACGTCGGCGCTGCTCGGCACCGACCGCCGCGCGCCGGCCGCCGACGTCCTGGCGCGGTCCCCCGGCAAGGACGCGCCGGCCGCCCTGCTGGACGCCGCGGCGCTCCACACCGTGCGGCGCCGCGCGGGGCTGCTGCCAGGGCCTGCCGCCGAGCTGCCCGAGCCGGCGCCGGACGACGGGCGGCCACCGCTTCCCGGCCCGGCCCGGCGCCGGCTCGCCCACTTGCTCGCCGACCGTGCCGGCACGTCCTCCGGCGGCGGACGCCGGGGCACGGCGCCCGACCTGACGGAGCTGCTGCCGCAGTGGCTGACGGCCGCGAACGCGCACGGCTACCGGGCGCCCGCGTCCCTGCTGCCCGCGCTGCTGGACGCGGCACGGGCGCGCACCGACCTGCGGCCGGCCGCGCTGGTGTTCGCCGGGCCGCGCGGGCTGTGGCTGGCCAGGCTCAACCCGGAGTGGCGGTTCGCCCTGCGCGGCGCCTCGGGAGGGACCGCGCTGCCGGACCCCGCGGACCGGGAGGCCGTGCGGCGGCTGTGGGAGGAGGGCCTGTTCGCCGAGCGGGTGGCGCTGCTCGGCGCGGTACGGGCGCACGACCCGGGCGCCGCGGCCGCCCTGCTCGCCTCGACCTGGTCCACCGAGCGCGCCGAGGACCGGCTGATGTTCCTCGACTCGTTGCGTACCGGGCTGTCCGACGCCGACGAGCCGTTCCTGGAGCAGGCGCTCTCCGACCGCAGCCGCAACGTCCGGTCGACCGCCGCCGAGCTGCTCTCCGCGCTGCCCCGCTCGGCACTCGCCCGCCGTATGGCCGAGCGCGCGTCCACCTGCGTGCACGTGGACCGCACGGGCAGGGAGGCGACGATCACGGTCGAGGCCCCGCACGAGTGCGACGCCGGCATGCAGCGGGACGGCGTCCTGCCAGACCCGCCGACGGGCCGGGGCGAACGGTCCTGGTGGCTGGGCCAGTTGGTCGAGTCGGCCCCGCTGGCGGTGTGGCCGGCACGGCTGGGCGGCCGTGTGCCCACGGAGATCGTCGCCCTGCCGGTGGCGGACGACTGGGGCGACGAGCTGCACGCCGCGTGGTGCCGCGCGGCGGTCCGGCAGCGCGACCCCGCCTGGGCCCGCGCGCTGCTCGGCCCGCCGACGACACCGCCGTCGACCGGCCCCGGCACGTCCTCACTGGCCGAGCGGGCAAAGCTCCTGTCGATCCTGCCCACCGACGAACGGGCCCTCTGGGTCGCCGGCTTCATCGCGGCGCACGGATTGTCGGAGGCGTTCCAGCTGCTGGGCGTGTGCGCGGTGCCCTGGGCGGAGCCGCTCGGTCACGCGGTGGTCGACGCGCTGGACATCGCCCGGGAAGCGGGGAGCTACCCGTGGAGCTTCAGCGGGGTGATGGGGCTGGCGGAGCGCTGCCTCGACCCCGGCCAGGCGGGCCGCCTGGAGGTCCTCACCGCCGTCCCGGACGAACCGGAGGGCGCTTCGCCGGGGGCGGGGGGCTACTGGTCGGAGGCGTTCCAGCGCCTGGTCGCCACGCTACGGCTCCGTGCGGAGATGCGGGCGGAGCTACAGGGCGCGACGCCGGACCCGCCCTCCGGGGCGTGATGGCCGGTCGTACCGGGGGCCGGCGCGGCGGCCGCCCGGCGCCCGGACCGTCGGTCCACGAGCCGGGCGGGCGGACCGTGGAGCGCCGGGGGGCGGCATGGCACCGACGCCGAGCGGGGCGCGGGAGGCGCGCCCGAGCGGCCCCGGCGGTACGCCACCGCGCCGCGGCGCGCCGCGAAGGGCGGCACCCGCAGGGCGGCCGACCCGGCACGGCACCCGCCCGGGTGTCGGCACAGCACCCGCACGGCACGCACGGTACCCGCCGTCCATCGGCGCGGATCGCGCCGGGACACCCGACCCGCCACCGGCCCGCACGAGCACCTCAACCGCACGGGCACAGCACCCGCCGGACTCGCGCTGAGCGCCCGCCGGGCACCCGTTGAGCGCCCGCACGCACCGCACGGCACCCGCCCGGGTGTCGGCACAGCACCCGCACGGCACGCACGGCACCCGCCGGGCGCCCGCTGAGCGCCCACCGTGCACCGGCACACAGGACGCACACGGCACCCGCTGAACGCCCGCACCGCACCGGCACAGCGCCCGCCGGGCACCGGCACGGCACCCGTGGGGCACCCGCCGGGTTACGCCTCGGCGGAGACGCGGACGTGGGCGTTGACCCAGTCCACGATCGACGCCGTCGTCGCGCCGGGCGTGAAGATCTCCGCCACGCCCTTCTCCTTCAGCGGCGGGATGTCCGCGTCCGGGATGATCCCGCCACCGAACACCTTGATGTCCTCCGCGTCGCGCTCCTTCAGCAGCTCGAGCACCTTCGCGAACAACGTGTTGTGGGCGCCCGAGAGGATCGACAGACCGATCGCGTCCGCGTCCTCCTGGATCGCCGTGTCGACGATCTGTTCCGGCGTCTGGTGAAGGCCGGTGTAGATGACCTCCATACCGGCATCACGCAGCGCCCGCGCGATCACCTTCGCGCCGCGATCGTGGCCGTCGAGACCCGGCTTGGCCACCACCACGCGGATCGGACCGGTCACACCCATCACTGCCTCCACATGCGTCCCCCGTACCTGTATGCCGGGGAGGTGAACGAACGTTATCGACAGCATCCCGCAACCGGCCGTTTCGCGGTGGACAGGGAGGGGGAAATCACACGTGGAACATGTTCGCTACGCGTCGCACCCGCATCGGGAACCCCGTCGGCCCCGGAGAAACCGGGACGATCGCTTCGGGAGCCGTGCCGAGGACGTGATGTCACCGTGCCGCCGCCGGCCGCACGGCGCGGCGGCGGCGCGACCGCCTCGCACCCCACTCCGGGACGGCACCCGAGTTCGGAGGTCGGCCGTGAAGGTCCTGTCGCCATGGAAGCTGCTGCCCTTCTTCCCATTACAGCTGTCCGCCGCCCTGTGCAAGGCCACCGCCCTGGAGCTCGCGATCCTGGCCGGCCACCTGATCCTCTACCCCACCGGCATCGCACCGGAACGGCGTCCGGCCCCCGTCGGCGCCCCGACGCCCCCGTCGCCGCCCTGCGGCACCCCGGCACCTCCGCCCACCGTGCTGCTGCACGGCTTCGTGGACAACCGCTCCGTCTTCGTACTGCTGCGAAGGTCCCTCGTCCGGCACGGCCGCCACCATGTGGAGTCACTCAACCACTCGCTGCTGACCTGCGACATCCGAGCCGCCGCCGAACTGCTCCGCCGCCACGTCGAGGAGATCTGCGACCGCACCGGACACCGCGAGGTCGACATCGTCGGGCACAGCCTCGGTGGCCTGATAGCCCGCTACTACGTCCAGCGGCTCGGTGGTGACCGCCGCGTACGCACCCTGGTCACCCTCGGAACGCCGCACTCGGGGACGACCGTCGCACCGCTCGCCGGCGCGCACCCACTCATCCGCCAGATGCGTCCCGGCTCGTCCGTACTGCGGGAACTGAGCGAGCCCGCGCCCGGTTGCCGTACCCGCTTCGTGGGTTTCTGGAGCGATCTGGACCAGTGGATGGTCCCCGTGGAGACGGCACGCATCGAGCATCCGGACCTGATCACGCGGAACGTACGCGTCACCGGAATCGGCCATCTCGCGCTGCCCGTGCACCCCGCGATCGCGGCCGGCGTCGTCCAGGCCCTGGAGTCGGACGGGACAGCCGCCGGAACATCCGATTCCGCGTCCGTGGCCTGAGCCGACCGGGCCACCTGTCGAACACTTCTCGAACATAGGGCCAAGGCTCTGCCTGCACTCCGCCGAAAGGCGGCCGAATGCCCGTTTCCCCCGGGGCTAAAACCCACGGAAGATTGTCGGTTGCGCGTACCGCCGGGTACAGTCGCGCCCACTGCTTTCCCCTCTGGGGCCCCTTTCACCGGGGGCCACCCCAGACCTGGTCCTGCTGCCGAGGCGAGAGAGACGTTGGTGAACGACCAGCCCCCCCACGCCGGGTACGTCGGAGACGACGCGTATTCCACGGGCAGCCTTGAGTCCGGCGGCCAGGAAACCGGCAGCTTCGCCACCGATCCTCTCTTCGGCGCCCTCCCCGGCACCTACGGGAACGCCTACGAGACGGCTTACGGCAACGGAAGCAGCGGCGGCACCAGCGGTCACCACACGGATCACAGCGGTCAGTACGACGGCACCCAGTGGTCCACCGCCACCCAGCAGTGGACCACCACGGACACCACCGGCTACGACACGCACTCCGGGCAGACCGGACAGTGGGACACCGCCGCGTGGACCGGAGCGGGCACGTACGACGCGACCGGCCAGTGGAACGTGGCCGCCACCACCTTCGAGACGGCCGCTTTCGAGACGGCCACCTTCGAGACGGCCGCCTTCGACACCGGCGCCTACGACGCCACCGCCTGGAACCACGCCGCCGCGCCGACCGAGACGTTCACCGTCCCCGAGCAGTACGACTACGCGGCCGCCGACCAGCCGCCCGCGCCGGAGCAGCACACCGAACCGCACACGGAGCCCCAGGGGGCGCCCGAGTCCGCGGCCGAACCGGAAGCGGCGTACGAACCCCAGCCCGAGCCCGAGGGTCTGCACGACAGCCTCACCGAAACGGCGATCGCCCCCGTCATCCCCCGCCCCACCCGCCGCGCGGGAGCGGGCGGTGGCGGCAGCCGCGGCCGGCGCCGTACCCCCGCCAAGCGTTCCGCTCTCCTCACCGTCGCCATGCCCTCGGCCTGCGTCATGGGCGTCGCCGGTATCGCGGCCGCCTCGGTCAGCGGCCTCACGGGCAGCGGCTCCGCCGAGGCGAAGTCCGAAGAGAAGGCGGTGACCGCCGCCGACGCGGCCTCGGTGCACCCGGTCGTCGCCAACAGCGAACTCGACACCCAGCTGGCCGCCCTCAGCGCCGACGCCCGCGACTTCGGCGACCGCGCCAGCCGCACCCAGGAGCGCATCGACCTCAAGGCGCGCCAGGAGGCGGAGCGCAAGAAGCGCGAGGAGGAGGCGGCCCGCCGTGAGGCGCTGCGCCCCAAGTTCGCCCTCCCCGTCGCCCTGCACCAGCTCAGCGCGCGGTACGGGCAGGCGGGCGTCAACTGGATGTCCCTGCACACCGGTATCGACTTCCCCGTCCAGTACGGAACCCCGGTGATGGCCGCGACCGACGGCACCGTACGCACCCAGTGGAACAGCGCGTACGGGAACATGGCGATCGTGACCGCCAAGGACGGCACGGAGACCTGGTACTGCCACCTCAGCAGCACCAAGATCCGCTCCGGCGAGGTCAAGGCCGGTGAGGTGATCGCGTACTCTGGCAACTCGGGCAACTCCACCGGACCGCACCTGCACTTCGAGGTACGGCCCGGCGGCGGCGCCGCGATCGACCCGCTGCCGTGGCTGCGCAGCCACGGCCTCGACCCGACCTCCTAGCCGCTACAGCTTCTCGACCGGCGCGTACCGCAGCAGGAGCCGCTTCGGCTTCTCGTCCCCGAAGTCGATCGTCGCCTGCGCGTCCGCGCCCACACCCGTCACCGCCATCACCGTGCCGAGCCCGAACTGGTCGTGCGTCACCCGGTCACCGACCGCCAGCGAGATCACCGGCTTGTCCGTGGCACGCCGGGTGGCGAAGCCCGACGGGCCGCCGGAACGCGACCGGGACGACAGCGACGAGGACAGCGACGACGCGATCCCGGACGTCGGCCCGGCGGGCTTGGCCATCGCACCCGTGCGCCTCCACTCCAGGTACGCGCCCGGGATCTCCTCCAGGAACCGCGACGGCGGGTTGTACGAGGGCTGCCCCCACGCGCTGCGCATCGTCGACCGCGTCAGGTAGAGCCGCTCGCGGGCGCGTGTGATGCCCACGTACGCCAGGCGCCGCTCCTCCTCCAGTTCCTTGGTCTGGCCGAGGGCGCGCATGTGGGGGAAGACACCGTCCTCCATGCCCGTCAGGAACACCACGGGGAACTCCAGGCCCTTGGCCGTGTGCAGCGTCATCAGCGTGATGACGCCGGAGCCCTCGTCGTCCTCGTCCGGGATCTGGTCGGAGTCGGCGACGAGCGCCACCTGCTCGAGGAACTCGGCCAGGGTGCCGGGCTCCTCGCCCCGCTCCTGCTCGAACTCGAGGGCGACCGCGGCGAGTTCCTGGAGGTTCTCGATCCGGGTCTCGTCCTGCGGGTCGGTGGAGGCCTGGAGTTCCGCGAGGTATCCCGTCCGCTCCAGCACGGCCTCGAGGACCACCGCGGGACCGGCACCCGAGTCCACGATGGTGCGCAGCTCCTCCATCAGCGTGTTGAACCGCTTCACGGCGTTCGCCGACCGGGCCGCCATGCCGTACGCCTCGTCGACCCGGCGCAGCGCCTGCGGGAAGGTGATCCTCTCGCGCAGCGCCAGCGCGTCGATCATCGCCTCGGCGCGGTCACCGATGCCCCGCTTGGGGACGTTGAGGATGCGGCGCAGCGGGACGTTGTCCTCGGGGTTGGCGAGCACGCGCAGGTACGCGAGGACGTCGCGGACCTCCTTGCGCTCGTAGAAGCGGACGCCGCCGACGACCTTGTACGGGAGGCCGACGCGGATGAGGATCTCCTCGAAGACACGGGACTGGGCGTTCGTCCGGTAGAAGACGGCGACGTCGCCGGCCTTGGCCTCGCCCGCGTCCGTCAGCCGGTCGATCTCGTCGGCGACGAACTGTGCCTCGTCGTGCTCGGTGTCCGCGACGTACCCGATGATCCGGGCGCCCTCACCGGCGTTCGTCCACAGGTTCTTGGGACGGCGGCTCTCGTTGCGCTCGATGACCGCGTTGGCGGCGGACAGGATGGTCTGCGTGGAGCGGTAGTTCTGCTCCAGCAGGATGGTGGTCGCGTCCGGGTAGTCCTCCTCGAACTGGAGGATGTTGCGGATCGTCGCGCCGCGGAAGGCGTAGATCGACTGGTCGGCGTCACCGACGACGCACAGCTCGGCCGGGTCCAGGTCCTCGTATCCGGTCCCCACCAGCTCGCGGACCAGGGTGTACTGCGCGTGATTGGTGTCCTGGTACTCGTCGACGAGTACGTGCCGGAAACGGCGGCGGTAGTGCTCGGCGACATCGGGGAACGCCTGGAGCAGGTGGACCGTCGTCATGATGATGTCGTCGAAGTCCAGGGCGTTGGCCTCGCGCAGCCGTGCCTGGTACATCCGGTAGGCCTCGGCGAGGGTCTTCTCGAACCCTCCCCCTACGCCTTCGGCGTGGGAGGTGCCCCCATCGGCCTGGTCGGCGAAGGTCTCCTCGTCGATCAGCTCGTTCTTCAGGTTCGAGATCTTGGCGCTGAACGACTTCGGCGGGAACTTCTTCGGGTCCAGGTCCAGGTCGCGGCAGACCAGGGCCATCAGCCGCTTGGAGTCGGCCGCGTCGTAGATCGAGAAGGACGAGGTGAAGCCGAGCTTCTTCGACTCACGGCGCAGGATGCGGACACACGCGCTGTGGAAGGTCATGACCCACATGGCGTTGGCGCGCGGGCCGACGAGCTGCTCGACGCGCTCCTTCATCTCGCCGGCTGCCTTGTTGGTGAAGGTGATCGCCAGTATCTGGCCGGGGTGGACGTGGCGCGTCGCCAGCAGGTGGGCGATGCGGTGGGTCAGCACCCGGGTCTTGCCCGATCCGGCTCCGGCGACGATGAGCAGCGGCGAGCCGGTGTGCGCCACGGCGGCGCGCTGCTGGTCGTTGAGCCCCTCCAGCAGCGCGGCGGGGTCCACGACGGTGCGCGGGGCGCCGTCGCGGTGGTAGGCGTCGCGGGCCGGGGGCACGTCGAAGCGGTCGCCGAAGAGGTCGTGCGGGACCTCCTCCGCGGCCGGGGCGTCCCCGGGGCCGTCGGAGTCCTCGGGCGGCGGCGGGGGCTCGTCGGAGGCGTGGTTCCGGAGGTCCGCCAGGAAGCTGTCGTCAAAGAGGCTGCTCATCGCCTATCGAGTCTAGGCCGCCCCACTGACAGCCGTGGACGAACCGGAAACAGGTCCGACTCATCACCCTCCGTACCGATTCGACGACATCACGCCAAGGTCACGAATACGTATCGGGCATATCGAACATCATCCTTCACAGCACCACCACAGGTTGGCTAGCGTGCTCGCCCAAGCGGTCCGTTCTCTCATCGGCGAACCACGCCAGTCGGATCGCCCACGCCGAATTCGTGCTGCCTCCGCGGCAGTCCGGAACCGGGGACCCACACGTACGACCGAGGTGAATCGGCCCGCAGCCCCTCGGGCACGGCCGTAGGGCACCTTCCGTTCCGCCCGAACCTGACAGCTGACCCGGTAGGCGGTCCACGGAAGGAGATGCCGGCCTTGGCGTCGCATCGCAAGCCGCGCGCATCGCGCACCTTGCAGACCCTGCATGCCCACTCCCCCGCCGTCGGGGTCACGACGGCCGCCGCCCTGGCCTCGGTCACGCTCCTGTCGTCACAGAGCGCGACCGCCGCGCCCGGCGCGGCGGGCGACCCGGAGCGCAAGCCGACGGTCGAGGAGGTACAGAGAAAGGTCGACGACCTCTACCGGCAGGCGGGCACGGCGACGCGGCAGTACGGCAGCACCAAGCAGACCAAGCAGACCGAGCGGGCCGAGCGGGCCGAGCGGGCGGGGCGGGCCGAGCGGGCCGAGCGGGCGGGGCGGGCCGGGTGGGCCGGGCGGGCAGCGCAGGCCGGGCAGACGGCGCAGGCCGGGGAAGAGCGGTGGCGCGAGGCCGGCGGGACGCGCGACGACGCCACCCGGCGTACGGAGGCGCCGCACGATTCGCGCCACACCCCGGGGCCCCACGCGGCCCCCCAGCACCGCTCCGGCGGCCGGGCCCCGGCCACGTCACCTGCCTTCCCGGACATGCCCCGGGCGTTCGTGGAACAGGCGCAGCCGGTGGACCGGCTCACCGACCGGCGGCACGAGTCACTCACCGGCTCGCCGGCACAGCAGCCCCACACCGCGCACCAGCGGGCGGAGGCCACGCGGCAGCCGCCGGAGTCACTCAGCGCCTCGCAGGCCTCCCTCCGCGCCACCAAGCAGGCCGTGCAGCGCAAGCTCGGCGACGCCCGGGCGCTGCTTGCGCTGCTCACGGCCGGGGAGCGGGCGCGGGCGGAGGCGGGGGCGGCAGAGGTCCCCGAGCGCCACGAGCAGTGGCGGGAGCAGCCGCAGCAGCCGCACACGCAGATGCAGGCGCAGGCGGACGACGAGAGCGGTCACACCGCCAAGGCCCGCGAGGTCGTCGCCTTCGCCGAGGCCCAGACGGGCAAGCCGTACGTGTGGGGCGCCACCGGCCCGAGCTCGTACGACTGCTCCGGGCTCACCCAGGCCGCGTGGCGGGCGGCGGGGGTCGACCTCCCCCGTACCACGTGGGAGCAGGCGCGGGCGGGGACCCGGGTCCGTACGGAGGACCTGCGCCCCGGCGACCTGGTGTTCTTCCACGACGACATCAGCCACGTGGGCATCTGCAAGGGCGGCGGGAAGATGATCCACGCGCCCGGGCCCGGGGAGGACGTCCGCGAGGAGTCCATCCACCACATGCCCATCCACAGCAGTGTGCGCCCGGCCTGACACGACCCGCCCGGCATGACGGGGCAACGCCCCTCAGCGCCTGCCCGAACCGGGCCTCGGCGTCGGGCCGGGCACCGCCCACCGGCACGGCGTTGCGAGCGACCGGCCGTCCGGTCGGCCGCGCCGAGGTCCGACGGGCCCGACGGGCCCGACGGGCACGGTGGTACCGGAGCGGGACGGGCCGCGGCGGGTGGCGGACTCCTGGACGAGGCCGCCGCCCGGGCGCCCGAGGGCCGGTCAGGTCCAGAGCGTGGCGATGAAGATGTTCACCACGGTCAGGCCGCCCACGGCTCCGAAGACCGCCTTGTCGACCCTTTCCTCGTCACGCTTGACGTAGACCAGGCCGAGGATGACGACCAGGATCGCCAGCTTCACACCGATCTTGACGTTGTTCACGGTCTGGTCGTCGGCCTGGTTGAGGCCGACCAGGGCGACTCCCGTGATCAGCATGAGCAGCGCGCCGTGCAGCATCGCGGGGCCGAAGCGCGCCGTACCCTCGCCCATCGCCTTCATCTGGGTCAGGAAGCCGCCCAGGAGGGCGGCGATACCGATGACGTGCAACGCGACGAAGACATTGATGAGTACGTCCATGGGGCGGAGCCTAACCGGGGCCATACCACCGGGCGCCGGTGAGGGTCGCCTCATCCGTCGCATCGGTCGCGGCCGATACGGAATGCGGGATTCCGAGAGCGTGTGCCTCTCCGAATCCGCTCCGGAACCCTCACCTGCGGTCAATAGCGGTCATGCCGCCGCCCGGCCGTTACCGCCGGGCTTAGCGTCCTGCCCCAGGCCCCACCCCGCCGAAGGGAAGTGACCGCCCTCGTGGCAGCGCACCGGAAACCCAAGCAGCACCCGCTGAACGGCCGCGTGGCCCTCACCCTGGCACTCGCCGGGGCGGCCACCGCCACCGTCTTCCAGGGTTCCGGGCACGCCGAACCCCACCGGAGCCCGGCCCAGGTCAAGGCGGAGGCCGACCGGCTGTACCGGGAGGCCGAGGAGGCCACCGAGAAGTACAACGGCGTCAAGGAGGAAGCCAAGAGGACCGAGGAGGAACTGGACTCCCTGCGCGACGAGGCCGCCCGCCGGACCGCCCGGCTCAACGCCGCCCGCGACGCGCTCGGCTCCGTGGCCTCCGCCCAGTACCGCGGCGGCGGCCTCGGTCCCGCCGCCCGGCTCGCGCTCTCCAGCGACCCGGACGCCTACCTCCGGGGGGCCGCCCTCGCGGACCGGGTCGGCGACCGGCACGCCACGGCCGTCGGTGCCGCCCGGAGCGAGGTCACCGAGCTCGCCCGGCTGCGCGCCGAGGCCGCCGGGCGGCTGCGCGACCTGACGGCCCGCCAGGCGGAGCTGTCCCGCCACAAGGCGGCCGTCCAGGACAGGCTGGCCGCCGCCGAGAAGCTCCTCGCCCGGCTCACCGCCGCCGAGCGCGCGGCGTACGACGGCGCCCCTTCCGGTACCGCGGCGCGGAGCGCCACCCCGCAGGGCGCCGCCCCGCGCGGTCCCGCCCCGCGGCGAGCCGCTGTCGGGGCCCCCAACCCGCGCGCCGCGCAAGCCGTCGCGTACGCGTACGGGGCCCTGGGCAAGCCGTACGTGTGGGGCGCCACCGGTCCGTCGGCCTTCGACTGCTCGGGGCTCACCCAGGCCGCCTGGCGCTCGGCGGGCGTGTCGCTGCCGCGCACGACGTACAGCCAGATCGACACCGGCCGGCGGGTGTCCCGGTCCGCCCTGGCCCCGGGCGACCTGGTGTTCTTCTACTCGGGCGTCAGCCACGTGGGCCTGTACATCGGCGACGGCAGGATGATCCACGCCCCGCGGCCCGGCGCCCCCGTACGCGTCGCGCCGATCGACGAGATGCCCTGGGCGGGCGCGACGCGCGTGGCGTGAGCGCGAGCGCCACGTACGCGGCCGGGAGCGCGGCCGGAGCGCCCGCCGCTCGGTCGCCCCGGTCGCTACGGGCGGCCGTCGACGGACAGGGGCTCCCGGCCCGACGCGGTCCCGGCCCCTTCGCCCAGGCTCACGCCCACGGCCGTCCCCGCACCGGCCCCCGGGTCCGCCCCCGGTCCCCGGCCCTGCTCATGGCCCCGCCCATGGTTTCTGCCGTCGTCCCGGCCCTCGTCCCGGCCCTCTCCACGGCCCCGGCCCGCCTCCGCGGCGGACGCGCCCGGTCCTGCGTCCTGCCCCGTGCCCGGCCCCCTGCCCGGCCCCGTGCCCGCGTCCCGCCCGGTTTCCGCCGCCTCGGCGCGGAACCGCTGCGTGAGCCACCGGAAGACCGACGGCACCTCCCGCACCCATGTGCTGGTGCGGTGACCGCCGTGGACCTGCTGGACGTCGATGCGCGTCGGCGCCCTGGACGCCTCCCGCAGCGCGACGCCCTGCTGGTAGCCGTCGCCCTCGTCACCGGTGAGGAGCAGGGTGACCCGGGGCGGCACCGGGGCGGCCCTGAGCATGTTGACCGGATTGTGCGCGTGCCGGAGGCCGGGGTCCTTGCCGGTGAGCGAGGACGGCTCGGCGGCCGGGTCGTTGTAGCCGGACATGCTGACGCCGAACCGGTAGCGGTCGGAATGGGCGATGGCCAGCTTCGTGGCGCAGTGGGCGCCCGACGAGAACCCGGCGAGCGCCCAGCCGTCGGCCGTGTCCGCGGCCCGGAAGTTGTCGATGACCATCTTGCGTACGTCGAAACTGAGCCAGGTGTCGGCGTTGATCCTGCCGGGCACGTTGGCGCAGCCGGTGTCGGTGTGGCCAAGGAGGTGGCTGCGGGGCGCGACCAGGATGAACGGCTCGACGGCGCCGTCGCGCATCAGCGGTTCCAGCTGCTGGTTGACGCGCATGCCGACGAACCAGGACTTCGGCGAGCCGGGGAACCCGGAGAGCAGTTCCACCACGGGGAACTTCCTGTCCCGGTGGGACGGGTCGTCGTACTGCGGTGGCAGCCAGACGTACACCTCGGCCCTCACCCCGGATATCCCGCCGTCGAGGACGGTCTTCCGGACGCCGGGGCCCATGGCGGGGTCGTCGACGGGGGTGAAGGTCTGCTTGACCCTCGGCAGGTCGGCGACGCTCCTGCCGCCCAGTCCGTCGGGGCCGAGGTCGATGGCGGAGTCGACGTGGTCGCTGGTGCCCAGAAGGTCGCCCCAGCTGTCGTAGAGGCCGTTGACGTTGTTGACCGCGACGAAGACGACGACGATCGCCGTGAGCTGCGCGAAGCCGACCATGCCCAACCGCGTCGCCGCCCGGACGACGGCGGGACCGCGAACGCGGCTCCACAGCGCCAGGGGCAGCAGGACGGCGACCACGGCCAGCACGACCGCGGTCACCAGGAAGGGGGTACCTGTCAGGCTCATCACGGGGAGTAGGAGGGGACGTTCGCCGTCCGGGTTGCCGCTCCTATGTACCGTTTAGCTCACACACAAGCAGCACACACACAAGCAGTACACACGGCCGGCTCGCACGGTCGGCTCGCACGGTCGGCTCACCCACAGCCGGCTCGCCCGCGCCGGCTCACCCGCGATCCGGCCCGGCTTCCTCCACCGGCCCCTGGGTCACACCAGACGACGGGCCGTCGCCCAGCGGGTCAGCTCGTGGCGGTTGGAGAGCTGGAGCTTGCGCAGCACCGCCGAGACGTGCGACTCGACCGTCTTCACCGAGATGAACAACTGCTTGGCGATCTCCTTGTACGCGTAACCGCGCGCGATCAGCCGCAGTACCTCACGCTCCCGCTGGGTGAGCCGGTCCAGGTCCTCGTCGACCGGCGGGGCGTCCGTCGAGGCGAAGGCGTCCAGCACGAAGCCCGCCAGCCGGGGCGAGAACACGGCGTCGCCCTCCTGCACCCGGAAGACGGAGTCGACCAGGTCGGCCCCGGTGATCGTCTTGGTGACATACCCGCGCGCACCACCCCGGATGACGCCGATGACGTCCTCGGCGGCGTCCGAGACGGACAGCGCCAGGAACCGCACCGGGTTCTCGGGGGCCGTCAGCAGGCTCGCGCAGCGGCGCAGCACCTCCACCCCGCCGCCACCGGGCAGGTGGACGTCGAGGAGGACCACCTCGGGACGGGTCGCGGTGATCACGGCGACCGCCTGGTCGACGTCGGCGGCCTCGCCGACCACCTCGACGCCGGTCGTCTCGGTCCGGCCGATCTCGGCCTGCACCCCGGTACGGAACATCCGGTGGTCGTCCACCAGCACGACCCGTACCCGCCGCTCCGTGCCCGCCGCAGCCGTCGTGTCCTCGGTCATCCGTCCGCCCTCTCCATCTCCAGCTCCACCTCGGTGCCGTCGCCCGGCACCGACCGCAGCCGCGCGGTGCCGCCGTTGCGCTGCATCCGCCCGATGATCGATTCTCGTACGCCCATCCGGTCGGCGGGTACCGCGTCCAGGTCGAAGCCCGGCCCCCGGTCCCGTACGGACACGAAGACCGTACGGCCCTCCACCTCCGCGTACACCTGCACCGCCCCTCCCCCGCCACCGTACTTGGCGGCGTTGACCATGGCCTCGCGCGCGGCCTGCATCTGCGCGGCCAGCCCTTCGTCGAGCGGGCAGTCCCCCACGACCACGACCTCCAGGGGCACGCCGTGCTTGTCCTCGACCTCGGCGGCGGTTCTCTTGACGGCCTCCGCGAGGGTGTCCGGCTCCTGGTCCTCGTCCTTCCCGGTGCCCTCCGGCCGGTACAGCCAGTTGCGCAGTTCGCGTTCCTGCGCGCGGGCGAGCCGCCGGATCTCACCGGGCTCCTCGGCATGGCGCTGGATCAGGGTGAGCGTGTGCAGGACCGAGTCGTGCACATGGGCGGCGACCTCGGCCCGTTCCTGGGCGCGGATGCGCATGGTGCGCTCCTCGGAGAGATCCTGCGACATGCGTACCAGCCACGGTCCCGCAAGCAGGGCCATCCCCGCGAGGACGGCTATCGCGGCGGTGAGCGCGGTACCGAGCTGCGCCGCCGAGCCGCGCACCACCATGAAGACCGTCAGGCCCATGCCGACGAGCGCGACGCCGGCCAGGCCCCGCACGAGCTGGAAGAGCCGCCTGCGGCCGCCCGGCTCGGACCAACTGGCCCGCCGCGCGTTGTCCACCTGCCGCCACACCAGGACGACCCCGACACCCACGAGCAGCGTCGGCCACACATAACGGTTGGCGTCGCCGCCGAGGTCGACGCTGGTGACGAAACCGACCGCGCCGACGGTGAGCGCGATGAGCGCCACGACCTGGCCCTTGTCGGGTTTGCGGAGCCGGCGCCGCCCGTCGGGCGCGGTCGCGAACACGGAGCGCGGCCCCGAGCGCCCACCGACGCCGAGGGGGACGACGATCCAGAAGACGGCGTACACCAGCACGCCGAGGCCGTCGGCGACGAAGAGGGCCAGGAAGACCAGCCGCACCCAGATGACCGGGAGCCCGAGGTGCCCCGCCAGACCGCGTGCGACACCGCCGAGCATCCGCCCGTCGGCACTGCGGTAGAGCTTGCGCACGGGCGGGTCGTCGGTCGTCTCGGGCGGGCGGGCGGCGACTGGCATGCCACGATCGTCACACGCCGGCCGGCGCCGGACATCAGGGCCGCCCCTCATCCGACCCTGAGAAACCGCGATGCCCCGAAGGGCAATATCAGGGACGGTCCAGGGTCGCCGAAGGTGCCGGCGCGCCTCACGGGCCGTCACCATGGACGTATGACGCGTACGACCCCCGCTCCCGCCGAAACCGGTGGAGCACCGCCTCGTCCGCCGCTACGGCGCTCCACGCGCCGGAAGGTGGTGGCCGGGGTGTGCGGCGGGCTGGGACGGTACTACGACCTCGACCCGGTGATCTTCCGGGTCGTGGTCGGGGTGCTCTCCCTGACCGGAGGCCTCGGCCTGGTCTTCTACGGTTTCGCCTGGCTCCTCGTCACCGCGGACGGCGACGAGGAGAACGAGGCGCGGCGGCTGGTGTCGGGCCGGGTCGACGGCGCCTCGCTGATCGCACTGCTGATGGCTCTGGTCGGCTGCGGTCTGTTCCTGTCGATGCTGGGCAACGGAAGCACCGTCTCGTTCTCGCTGCTGCTGATCATCGCCGTCAGCGGGGCGGCCGTCTGGTCGCAGCGCCGTCGGCTGGTCGACGGCCCCGAGGCGGTGGCGGACCCCGTGACGGCGCACACGGTGGCGGAGGCGCCGCCGGAGACCAAGGCGCCGCCGCCGCCCGAGTCCCCGTCGTGGTGGCGCGAGCCGATCGTCAAGGACGGTACGTCGGGGCCGGTCCCGCTCGGTTACCTGTGGGGTCCGGAGGACGGCGTGGGGGTGGAGGACGCCCTGCTGCGGCGCCCCGCGAGGAGCGGCGGGGCGGGAGCGGCGGCCGTCGCCGGGCGGGGCCCGCGGTCCATCGGCGGGGTGGTCCTGCTGCTGGCCCTGGTGGCGGGCGGGCTCGGCACCGGCCTGTCCTGGGGGTCGCAGCCGCTCGGTGCGTGTCTGCAGATCGGGCTGGTGTCCGCGCTGGCGGTGTTCGCGCTCGGGCTCGTGACCGCTTCGTTCCTCGGGCGGACGGGCGTCGGCACGGTCTTCATGACGGTGGTCACGGCCGTGCTGCTGACGGGCGCGGCGCTGATACCCCGGCAGATCGGCACGGAGTGGATGCGGGCGGACTGGAGGCCGGCGACCACCGCGGACCTGCGTCCCCGGTACGAGCTGGACACCGGCGTCGGCACCCTGGACCTGTCCCGGCTGGCCGTCCCGGCGCAGGCCACGGCGCGCACCGCCGCCGAGGTCGGCGCGGGCCGTCTCCATGTGGTCGTACCGAGGAACGTGACCGTGCAGGTGCGCGCGGAGGTGGGGTTCGGAGACCTGCGCCTCCCGGCCGACCCGCCCGGCGACATCGACATCGCCCCGGACCGCGAGGCGACCCGCACGATCGCCCCGCCCAAGGGCACGTCCCCGGCGGGCACGCTCGACCTCACCCTGGAGGTCGCGCTCGGACAGGTGGAGGTCACCCGTGCCGCGTCCTGACGAGTACGGCGCGTGGCGCCACGGGTTCCGCCCGGGCCGGCTGGTCCTGGGCCTCACGGGCCTCGGCATCGCGGCGCTCTACGCGGGCGACGCGGCCGGCGCCTGGGGCACGCCCTGGTACGCGGCGCTGCCCCTGCTGAGCGCCGGGCTGGTGCTGGCGGGTGTCGCCGGCCGGCTCGGTCACCGCGCCCGGCGCCGGCGCGCCGCCAGGGCGGCGTCGAGCGACAGCAGCGGGGCGCCGGCCAGCACCAGCGGCAGCCACGCCATCAGATAGGGGAGATCGTTGCCGTAGTAGTAGGGGTCGGCCTGCCAGCTCACGGTGAGCCACAGGCTCAGCGAGATCAGCGCCCCGCCCAGCGCGGCGAGGCGCGCCAGCAGTCCCGCGAGGGTGCCGATCCCGACGGCCAGCTCGCCGAAGGCGATGCCGTACCCGAACCCTTCCGGGTTCTTCAGCGCCAGGTCGACGAGCCAGGGCAGGGCGGAGGAGTCCCGGACGGACCGCATCATCTCGCCGATCGACCCGGTCCCGGACGCCGCCATGAAGCGGTCGTCGGTGATCTTGTCGAGTCCGGCGTAGACGAAGGTGACCCCGAGGAAGACCCGCAGCGGCAGCAGCGCGTACCGTCCGGCGGTCGCCCTCCAGCCGGGCGGTTCACCCGCGTCCCCGTAGCGCGCTGTCGCCCGGTGGCTGTGCGTCATCGCCGGCCTGCCTCTCCACACGGCTGTTCCCGAAGCCGATTCTCCTCGGCATTCCCGCCCGGGGATACGCGACGGACGGCGCGCCGGTTCAGGAGCGGAGCGGAAGCGGGCCCCGTGCTGGGCCGGCCGCCCGCCACGCCGGTGGCTCGACGGGGACCGGCACAGGCGCCCCCGCCGCGCTCATGGCCGGAAAGATGCCGCCGGACACGGCAACGGACCGGGGTGAGCACACCCACGCGGGGCCGCTGGAGCACAATGCACCGCATGACGGACGACGACCGCACCCCGCCCTCCCCGCTGGTCGGTCTCCTCGAGCTGGAGCCCCACATCGAGGGCGGCTGGTTCCGGGAGACCTGGAAGACGACGGGCACGACCGCGCCGGACGGCTACCCCGGCCCCCGCACCTACGCGACCGGCATCTACTTCCTGCTCCATCCCGGTGAGCGGTCGCGCTGGCACCGCGTGCGCTCCGACGAGCTGTGGCTCTGGCACCGCGGCGGACCGCTCCGCCTCTCGCTGGGCGGCGGGGGCGACACCCCGTCCGAGCCCTGGGACCTGGTACTGGGCCCGTCCGTCGAGACCGGGGAGCAGCCCCAGCTCCTCGTCCCGGCCGGCACCTGGCAGGCGGCCGAACCCGCGGGTGACGAGCCGGTCCTGGTCACCTGCGTGGTCGCGCCGGGCTTCCACTACGACGACTTCACGCTCGAAGCCGCCGCCCACAGGAAGTAGGCGACGGCTTCGGTCGGCGCGGAGCGGGAACTTCCGAGCGGGGGCGCCCCCACCGGGGGTTCACCACCGGTGTCCCACCGCCCGGGGCCCACCGCTCGCGGGTTCACCACCCGGGGATCACTCCCACTCGATGGTGCCCGGCGGCTTCGACGTCACGTCGAGCACCACCCGGTTGACGTCCTTCACCTCGTTGGTGATCCGCGTCGAGATCTTCGCCAGCACGTCGTACGGCATCCGCGTCCAGTCCGCCGTCATCGCGTCCTCGGACGAGACGGGCCGCAGCACGATCGGGTGACCGTACGTACGCCCGTCACCCTGCACGCCCACCGACCGGACGTCGGCGAGCAGGACGACCGGGCACTGCCAGATGTCGCGGTCGAGTCCGGCGGCCGACAGTTCCTCGCGGGCGATCGCGTCGGCCTCGCGCAGCAGGTCCAGACGCTCCTTGGTGACCTCGCCGACGATACGGATACCGAGTCCGGGGCCCGGGAACGGCTGGCGCTGGACGATCTCCTCCGGCAGGCCCAGCTCCGCGCCGACCATCCGGACCTCGTCCTTGAACAGCTTGCGCAGCGGCTCGATCAGCTGGAACTCGAGGTCCTCGGGAAGCCCGCCCACGTTGTGGTGGGACTTGATGTTGGCCGTGCCCGTACCGCCGCCCGACTCGACGACGTCCGGGTAGAGGGTGCCCTGGACGAGGAACTCGACGGGGTGGTCGTCCGGCGCCTCGGCGACGATCTCGGCCTGGGCCTGCTCGAAGACCCGGATGAACTCACGGCCGATGATCTTCCGCTTCTCCTCGGGGTCGGAGACCCCGGCGAGCGCCTTCAGGAACCGGTCCTGCGCGTCGACGACCTTCAGCTGCACGCCGGTGGCGGCCACGAAGTCCTTCTCGACCTGCTCGGTCTCGCCCTTGCGCATCAGACCGTGGTCGACGTACACGCAGGTCAGCTGCGAGCCGATGGCCTTCTGCACGAGGGCGGCCGCCACCGCCGAGTCGACGCCGCCGGACAGACCGCAGATGGCGCGCTTCTCGCCGACCTGCGCGCGGATCGCCTCGACCTGCTCCTCGATGACGTTGCCGGTGGTCCAGTCGGGGCGCAGGCCGGCGCCGCGGTAGAGGAAGTGCTCCAGGATCTGCTGGCCGTGCGTGGAGTGCATCACCTCGGGGTGGTACTGCACGCCGTACAGCTTCTTCTCGTCGTTCTCGAACGCCGCGACCGGCACGACGTCCGTGGACGCGGTGACGGTGAACCCCTCCGGCGCGGCGGAGCAGGCGTCGCCGTGCGACATCCACACCGGCTGCTCGGCCGGGGTGCCCTCGAAGAGGGTGGAGGAGACCCTGCTGACGTGCAGGGGCGTACGGCCGTACTCGCGCGCGCCGGTGTTGTCGACGGTGCCGCCGAGGGTGGTGGCCATCAGCTGGAAGCCGTAGCACATGCCGAAGACCGGGACGCCGGCCTCGAAGAGCTCGCGGTCGAGCTGGGGGGCGCCCTCCTCGTACACGGAGGACGGGCCGCCGGAGAGGATGATCGCCTTGGGGTTCTTGGCCAGCATCTCGGCCACCGGCATGGTGGACGGGACGATCTCGCTGTAGACCCGGGCCTCACGGACGCGGCGGGCGATGAGCTGGGCGTACTGCGCGCCGAAGTCGACGACCAGTACGGCGTCGGGCGCGGCAGCGGGATTCGCTGATGACACTACGGCGGCCTTCCGGCGGGGAGGAGTCTGTATGTCGATTCTACCGGCGCGGCCGGGGGAGCCTTTGTCTCACCATCCGAACCCGCACCCGTCCCGCTCGGCCGATGGTCCATACTGGCCGCATGCGCAAGCTCTCGACCTTCGTCTTTACCTATGGCACCGGGCCCGTCCGGCTGCCATGGTCGTGCTGCTTGAGCAACTGACAAGCGACTTCCCCAGGCGCCCCGGGCCGACAAGGTCCGGGGCGCCTGTCGTTTCTCCGGATCTCGTCACCGCCCCGGGGCCCAGCACCAAAGGAGCCCCGCCATGACCGCAGTGCACACCGACCGGACCGGCGCCCGCACCGACGAGGCCGCGGACGTGATCACGGGCGCGCGTGAACGCATCGACGCGCTCGACGACCGGATCATCGGCCTCATCCAGGAACGTGTGGCCGTCTCGGCCGTCATCCAGGAGGCCCGCGTCTCCTCCGGCGGCCGGCGCGTGCACCTGGCGCGCGAGATGGAGGTGCTGGCCCACTACCGCGACGCCCTGGGCAGGCCGGGCACGTCGCTGGCGATGACGATGCTGGAACTGTGCCGCGGCCGCATCTGAGTTCGGGCGCGCTCTCACCCGTACGGCGCGTGACCGCTCCCGTACGGCTTCGTTGGTCCCGGTGTCCGTGTCAGCCAGGGGCGGGCCGAAGAAACCACGCGTGGCTCCGCTGGGGCGTGTGGCGTTCCCCGTGGGGTGCGCCGTGGGACCTCGCTCCAGCGCGCGTGACCGGACGGCAGGGGACAGCAGCCCGGTCACCCGAAAAGGCGGTCGGCTCCGGGGACGCCCGGAGCCGACCGCATCAGGTCCGAACGGTCGCCCGCCCACGGCCGGCCGGCACGATGCCCGACGCTTCCGGTCCCGCCCCCCACCCCGCACCTCGTACCTCGTACCTCGTACCTCGTACCGCCAAGGTCCGCACCACCGTCCAGGACCACTCCCACGACCACTGCCCAGCGGCGTTACCCCCCGGCGCCGCTTCCCCTCGGCCCCGGCGCTGCCCTGACGCCGGTGCCGACGGCCAAGGGCCCCGCGGAAGCGTTTCCGCGGGGCCCTTGTTCTGCTGCCCTGCGTGCCCTGCGTGCCCTGCGCGCCCCTCTGCAGCACGGGCGCGCGCGGAGAGGCACGGCGGAATGTGTGACGCAGCGCACATAAAGTTTTCGTCAGTTGGCGTACAACCATCCCCGCACGTCGCAGGTCATGCATGCGGAATCAACGGCCACACCCGTGACACCCCACACCGGGTCGGCCCACACGACACCGTGCCGCTCCAGGCGGCACGCCCGGACTTCACTGAGGTCTTCATGAAGCTTCGCCGCGCCATGGCGGTCGCCGCCGCGACCGCCGTCATAGCCCCTGCCGCCTTCCTGGCGGCTCCGGCCGCGTACGCGACGGACGGCACCACCAGCACGACCTCGACCTCCGGCGCCACGGGCGAGGCGGGGACCGGTACGGCCGACGACACCACGGCGACCGAAGAGGGCACCAAGACCGACGACGGTGCGGCCACCACGGAGGACGGCACCAAGACCGAGGACGGTTCGCAGACCGGCGACGGTGCGGCGTCCACCGAGGACGGCACCAAGACCGAGAACGACGCCACCACGGGCGAGGGCTCGAAGACCGAGGAGGACAAGGTCACGGGCGGCGCCGAGGGTGGCGCCGACAAGCCGGGCGCCGAGACCGGCAAGGACGAGGAAGGGGCCGGCAAGGAGGAGATCGTCGACGAGGAGATCGTCGACGAGGAGATCACGGAGGAGGAGGTCTGCAAGCAGGCCGCCGTCGACGTCTCGCTCTCCAACCTCCCCAGCAAGATCGTCGCGGGCAGCGGCTGGAAGAACTTCCAGCTGAACGTCAAGAACAACAGCGCGGAAGCCCTCGACGAGGTCGTCGTCGGCGCCTGGGCGTCCTACGCCAAGGACGTCGACGAGGAGGCCTACACCGACCGCCTGGTCGAGAAGTACGCCAAGATCGAGTACAAGAAGCCCAACGGCCAGTGGGAGAACGGCGCCAACCTCACCGGCCAGAGCATCGGCTTCTTCTTCGACGTCGTCAACCTGAAGAAGAACGAGAACCGCACCATCCAGCTGCGCATCTCGATCGACAAGGCCGCGCCCGCCGGCGCCGCCCTCGGCTTCGCCGCCACGGGCTACGACAAGAACGACGAGTGCTACGAGGACTACGCGGACTACGACTTCCAGGTCCTGGCCGCTGGCAGCGAAGGCGGTGACGGCGGCGAGGCCAAGCCGTCCGACGAGAAGCCGGCCGACCTGAAGCCGCAGGGCGGCTCGACCCCGATCAAGGTCGAGGGTGAGCTCGCCGAGACCGGTTCCTCCTCGATGCTGCCGACCATCGGTATCGCCGGTGGTATCGCCGTCGTCGCCGGTGCCGGTGTCGTCTTCGCGCTGAAGCGTCGTAACAGCGGTGCCACCGCGTAACACGCGTACCACCGCATAGAGCAAGAGAGGCGCTGCACTCGGAGGGGGGTGCAGCGCCTCTCTCGTGTCCGCTCCCGCGTTTCCGCCGCCGTGCTCTCCCCCTACCGCTTCGGCGGGACCACCGGCATGCCGAGGAACGGGAGCCTCAGGGCGCCGAAGGCGTGTGCCGGGACCGCGGGCGACGCGGGCGCGACCGGGGCGAGGCGCTGGTACGCCGCGCCCTGCGCCGGCCGCGGGTCCCGCTCGCCGTTGTTCGGCCAGAAGGACATGGCGCGCTCCGCCTGGGCGGTGATGGTGAGGGACGGGTTCACACCGAGGTTCGCCGAGACCGCCGCGCCGTCGACGACCGAGATGCCCGGGTGGCCGTGGAGGCGGTGGTACGGGTCGATGACGCCGTCCTCCGCCGTCGCTCCGATCACGCAGCCGCCCAGGAAGTGGGCGGTGAGCGGGGTGCCCACCAGTTCGCCGACGTTGGAGCCGGCGAAGCCGTTGATCTCCTCCGCCAGGAAACTCGCGGCCCGGGTGCCCTCGGCGATCTGCTTGGGGTTGGGGGCGCCGTGGCCCTGGCGGGCGGTGAGCAGGCCCTTCCCGACACCCGCGCGCTTGCGGTAGGTGGTCAGGGAGTTGTCCACGGACTGCATGACGAGCCCGATGATGGTCCGCTCCGACCAGCGGCGGTTGGACAGCGACCGCATGGTCAGCAGCGGGTGGCGGACCACGTTGCCGAGCCATGCCCTGACCCGGCGTTCGGCGTAGGGGACCTGGAGGATCGAGAGGGACCCCATGGCGTTGGAGCCCTTGCCGTAGCGGACCGGTTCGATGTGGGTGTTGGCGTCCGGGTGGATGGACGAGGTGATGGCGACGCCCTGGGTGAAGTCCACGCGCGCGTGACCGTGCCGCTTGCGGTAGCGGCGGTCGGTGGTCTGGGAGCCGACGAGCGCCTCGGAGTTGGTACGGGTCAGCTCGCCGAGGCGGTCGGAGACGCGGGGCAGTTTCCCCTCGTCCTTCATGCGGTGCAGCAGCGTCTGGGTGCCGTACGTGCCGGCCGCGACGACGACGTACCGGCAGCGCAGCGGCCGCGGGGCGGCCTTGCGGCGGCGGTGCGTGGGGACGGTCGAGACGACGTAACCCTCGCCCGAGGGGGCCTCGGTGATGGCGGTGACCGTGGTCATGGGGTGGATGACCGCCCCGGCCTTCTCGGCGAGGTACAGGTAGTTCTCGGTGAGGTTGTTCTTCGCGCCGTGCCGGCAGCCCGTCATGCACTCCCCGCACTCGGTGCACGCGCGGCGGGCCGGTCCCGCCCCGCCGAAGTACGGATCGTCGGCCTTCTCGCCCGGCCTGACCTTCGCCGAGCCGCCGGCGTCCTCGCCGTCCCCGAAGAAGACTCCGACCGGCGCGAGGTGGAACGTGTCGCCGACGCCCATCGCCTGGGCGGCCGCCTTGAGGTGGACGTCGGAGGGGGTCATCGTCGGGTTGAGCCGTACGCCCAGCATGCGCTTGGCCTGGTCGTAGTACGGGGCCAGCTCCTCCTGCCAGTCGGTGATCGACGCCCACTGCTTGTCCCGGAAGAACGGCTCCGGCGGTACGTAGAGGGTGTTGGCGTAGTTGAGGGAGCCGCCGCCCACCCCGGCGCCGGCCAGCACCATGACGTTGCCGAGGAGGTGGATGCGCTGGAGGCCGAAGAGTCCCAGGGCAGGGGCCCACAGGTAGTTCTTCACGTCCCAGGAGCTCTTGGGCAGGGTGCCGGGGGTGAAGCGGCGGCCCGCCTCCAGCACGCCGACCCGGTACCCCTTCTCCGTCAGGCGGAGGGCCGAGACCGAGCCGCCGAAGCCGGAGCCGACGACGATGACGTCATAGTCGTACGTACCGGGCGAACCGCCCTGGTGGCGGGCAGGGGGGACCTGGGGCATGGGCTCTCCTCGTACCGAAGTGGGGAAGGTCTAGCGGAAGCGGAACGCCTTCATCAGGCGCAGGCTGCGGTTCATGAGCGCCGCGTACTGCTCGTCGTCCATGCCGAAGGCGGGCGCGAGCGGGATCACCCGCTGCTGCGCCACGGTCTGGGCCTCGGTGTACTTGAGGATGCCCTCGGCGCCGTGCCGGCGGCCGAGGCCGGAGTCCTTCATGCCGCCCATGGTCGACTGGACGCTGCCGTACGCCGGCGCGTATCCCTCGTTGATGTTGACGGTGCCGGTGCGGAGCTTGGCGGCGACGGCGTGGCCGCGGCGCCCGTCCTTGGTCCAGACGCTGGCGTTGAGGCCGTACGCGGTGGCGTTGGCGCGCTCGACGACCTCGTCCTCGTCGGTGAAGCGGTAGAGGGACACCACGGGCCCGAAGGTCTCCTCGGCACACACGGCCATCGGCTCCTGGACGCCCTCCAGGATGGTCGGCTCGTAGAAGAGGGGGCCGATGTCGGGGCGTGCGACACCGCCCGCGACGACCGTGGCGCCCTTGGCGACGGCCTCCTCCACGTGCCGTGTGACGGTCTCCAGCTGCCGCTCGCCGACCAGGGACCCCATGTCGGCGCCGTACGCGAGGGAGTTGCCGAGCCGCATCGCCTTCGTCCGGGTGGCGAAGCGCTCCACGAAGGCGTCGGCTATCGACTCGTGGACGTACAGCCGCTCGATGGAGATGCAGAGCTGGCCGGCCGAGGAGAAGCAGGCGCGTACGGCGCCCGCGGCGGCCTTCTCCACGTCCGCGTCGTGGAGCACCAGCATGGCGTTCTTGCCGCCCAGTTCGAGGGAGACGCCGACGAGGCGGGCCGCCGCGCCCCGGGCGACCTCGCGTCCGGTGCGGGTGGAGCCGGTGAACGACACGTAGTCGGCGTGCTCGACGACCTCGGGGCCGATGACCGGCCCGTCGCCGAGGACGACCTGGAACACCTCGGCGGGCAGGCCTGCCTCGATCAGCAGGTCCCGTGCCCACAGGGCGGTGAGCGCGGTCTCGGTGTCGGGTTTCATCACCACCGCGTTGCCGGAGACGAAGGCGGGCAGCGCGTCCCCGACGGACAGTTCCAGCGGGTAGTTCCAGGGCGCTATCTGGCCGACGACCCCGCGCGGCTGGCGCAGCTCGGTCACCTTGGTGAGGGTCGGTACGACGCCGGTGTGGCGCTTCGGCCTGAGGTACGCGGCCGCGCGGCGGCCGTAGTGGCGGGCGGCGACGGCGACGGCCTGGACCTCTTCGTGGGCGTGCAGCCGGGCCTTGCCCGTCTCCAGCTGGATCAGGTCGAGGACCTCGGCCTGCCGCTGGAGGACCAGGTCGTGGAAACGGAGGAGGACGGCGGCACGCGCGCGTACCGGCGTGGCGGCCCAGACGGGCTGCGCGGCGCGGGCCCGGGCGAACGCCTCGGCGACGTCCCCGGGCGTGGACTCGGGCAGCTCGGCCAGCCGTTCCCCGGTGAACGGGGTGTGGTTGGCGGTCCGGCCGGAACCGACGACGCCACGGGTGAGCTGGGCGACCACTTCCGGCGTGACCACGTCGGCGGCGGTACGGGCGCCGGCCGGGGCGGGGGCGATCGGGTTCGTGCCGAGAGGTGTGGCGGGACCGGCCTGCGTGTCCGTCGCCTGCGTGTCCGTCGTGTCCGTCATGGGGGCGAGGGTATGCCGGATGGGGCCCGTGCGGTACCCGCCGGTAACAGCTTTTCACCGGCCGCTCACACCGTGCCAGTGTTCACTGGCAAATAAGCCCTGATCAGGAGTGCCGCACCCGGAAGGAATCGAGAACGGTGTCGAAGTGCCGCTTCAGCTCGTCGAGCCGGGCCACCGGCGCGGAGACCCACACGTCGTACATCCGCCCGCTCTCGTCCCAGCAGATGTCGTACGTCCGCCGAGCCCCTTCTGGGGCCGCGAAACCGTTCCAGGTGAACTCCCGGAGCGCGGCCGCCAGTCCGTTGTGCGTCGTGGGCGTGACCTTCGCGTCGCGGTAGCCGGGATACGCCTCGGGGCCGTTGGCGTGGGCGCGGTGCATGTACCCGAGGGGGCCGCCCGCGTCCGGGGCCTGGACCCGGATGCCGATCCGCATCGACCTGTCGGACGACATGTAGAAGACCCGCCGGTCGTCGGTGGACCGGACGTAACCGACCGGAACGGTCAGCGAGAAGCCGCGCGGGTCGGAGGCGGAGCGGTACCCACTGGGCACGCGGGCGTGGGAGGGGCCCGGGGCGTGGCTCCCGGCGGGCGGACGGGAGGCACCGGGGGCCGGCGTGGGACCGAGGGTGGGCCCCGGGCCGGAGCCGGTACCGGCTGCCGCGCCGGGCGTGTTCGGGCTGCTGAGCCCGTCCGCCGACGGGGAGACGGTGGCCGTCGGGTGGTCGCCGCCGCCTCCGCCACCGCCGCCGTCACCCCGCAGGAGCAGTACGCCCGCGGCGCCGGCCCCGGCGAGGGTCACCAGGAGCACGGCGGCCACCACCGGCGTACGGAACCGCGGCCGGGCGGGGCGGCCGGCGTGCGGGGGTACGGCGTCCCGGTGCGGGGGCGCGGCACCGGCGTGGGGCCGCGCGCGGTCGCGGATGCGGGCACGGGCGCGTGCGCCGGCACCCCCCGCACGGGCCGGGACGGCGTCGGAGGGCGCGGGGTGGGAGCCGTCGGCGCGGGGCGGGACGGCATCGGCGTACGGACCGGCGACGCCGGGCACCCTGCCGGAGTACGACGTGTACGACGGCGGTGCGTCGCCGGTGAACGACGGCGGTGCGTCGCCGGTGCCCCCGTGCCCGCGCCGCCCGTACCCCCGGTCCTCGTAACCGCCCTGCTCATAACCCGCCTGCTCGTAACCCCGCTGCTCGTACCCGCCCTGCTCGTACCCCCGCGGTCCGGCTGCCCCCGCGTACGCCCGCAGGAGCCGTTCCGCCTCGGCCGCACCCATCCGCCGGGCCGGGTCGCGCTGCAACAGGCCCCGTACGACGGGCAGCAGGGGACCCGCCGCCGCGGGCGGCCTGAAGTCCTCCTCCACCACGGCGTGCAGCACCCCGCCCAGCGAGTCCCGGTGGAACGGCGACTGGCCGGTCAGCGTCGCGCACAGCAGCGCCCCCAGCGACCACAGGTCCGTCTCGGGACCGGCCTGCGCGCCCTGCATCCGCTCGGGCGCGGTGTACTCCGGCGAGCCGACGAACATCCCCGCCTCGGTGATCGTCGTCGACCCGGCCAGCTGGGCGATCCCGAAGTCGGTGAGCACGACACGCCCGGTGCCCTCCTCCAGCAGGACGTTGGCGGGTTTCAGGTCCCGGTGCAGCACCCCCAGCGCGTGAGCCGCGCGCAGGGCGCTCAGCAGCGCGAGGCCGACGCGGGCCGCCTCGCGGGCGTCGAGCGGGCCGCGGGCCGCGACCCGCTCGGCCAGCGAGCCACCCTCGATCAGCTCCATCACGATGTACGGGACGTCGTCCTCCTCGACGACGTCATGGACGCAGACGATATGCGGGTGGTGCACGCGCGCGATGGCACGGGCTTCGCGGAGGGTGGGATGGAGGGCGGCCCCCACATCGACGTGGAGCTCCTTGACGGCTACGCGGCGGCCGAGCAGCTCGTCGTACGCCCGCCAGACCGTACCCATGCCTCCGCGCCCGAGCCGGGCCTCCAGCCGGTAGCGTCCGACGATCCGCCGCTGCTGCCCCGATCCGGACACGGCACATCCCCTCTGCTCGCGCCGGGGGTCACTCCCCGGCGGGACGCCAGCCGCGCAGCACGATGTCGAACTGCTCCCTGGTCACCGGCCAGTCGGCCGCGGGAGCGGACATGAACAGCGCGTACTCGGTTCCGTCGTCCGCGTAGTACACCTGGTCGATCGCGTGCCGCTCGCCCGCGTTGGCGTTCTTCTCGACCCAGGTGAACTCCCACAGACAGGATTCCAGTTGATCACGGAACGTGTTCGTGTGCAGCACCTTCCGCTCATACCGGGGAAGCCGCTTCTTCAGCCCTTTCTCGATATCGAGCATGTGAAGGCAGGGATTCTCGAAGTCCGGTGAGGCGTCGGCACTGATACGGATGAGGTGGCGGCCGTTGTCCGGCGTGTAGTCGATCTGACCGCCTTCCGTCCGGCGCTTCCAGCCCTCCGGTACGAGAAGGCTGAAACCCGACGGGTCCTCGACCCGGTCCCAGCCATCCGGAACGGCGTCCGTCGACCCCTTCCGGTCGGCCGTGGCCGCGCGGGCCGTGTCGTCGTTCCCGTACCGCATCACGGCGAAACCCGCCGCACTGCCCACGGCGAGGGCGAGGACGGTCACGAGGGCGGCCGTCCGCCAATGGCCGCGGCGGGACTCCGGGGTGGCCGCCCCCCGGTCGCCCGGGGCACCCGGGCCGCCGGGGTCGCCGGGGCCGCGGGGTTCCGTGCGCTGCCGGTCTCTCGGAAGGCCGGTGGCCGGGTGGTGCGCGGCCGGGTGGTGCGGGGTCCGGAGGTCATCCGCCCCGGAGCCCGCTGCCCGGAGCTTCGAGGTCCACCGGCGCCCGGCGTCCCCGTCGGTGGCCTTCCTGTCGGTGGCCTTCCTGTCGGCGGGTCTCCCTTCCGAGGACCCGGACTCGGCGGCCCGTTGCCCGGGCGGTGGGAGTTTCGCGGTCGCCCCCGGGAGGTCGTCCCGGCTCATCGTCCGCGTCGGGACGTAGGCCTGCGCGGTCGCCGGGGTGCGGCCCTCCATCGCCTCCAGCAGCATGCGTTCGGCCTCCGCGGCGCCGGGGCGGTCCGCCGGATCCTTGCGCAGCAGGGCGATGATGACGGGTTCGAGGGCGCCCGCGTACCGGGCGGGCGGCGGTTCCTCGTTCACTGCCGCCTGCATGACGCTCAGCGGTGACGTGCGGTGGAAGGGTGAGGTGCCCTCGACCGCCGTGTACAGCGTGACGCCGAGTGACCAGAGGTCGGAGGCGGGCCCCGGGTCGCCGCCGCGTACCCGCTCGGGTGCCAGGTACTCGATGGAACCGACGAGTTCTCCGGTACGGGTGATGGTGGAGTCGCCCTCGATGGCGGCGATCCCGAAGTCGGTGAGGAGCACCCGGCCGTCGCGGGCCAGCAGGACATTGCCGGGCTTGACGTCCCGGTGCAGCACTCCGGCCGCATGCGCGGCGCGCAGCGCCCCCACGACGTGCAGCCCGATACGGGCCGCCTCACGGGCCTCGATACGGCGATTTTCGGCCGCCTTGGCCGCGTCGGCGAGCGAGGGGCCGTCGACGTACTGCATCACGATCCAGGGGCGGTCGTCGTGTTCCAGCACGTCGTGGACGGTGACGACGCCGGGGTGCGTGATGCGGGCGGCGGCGCGTGCCTCCTTCTGCGTACGGGCGTGGAGTACGGCCCGGTCGGCCTCGGAGACGTACTTGCCGGCCGTGAGTTCTTTGACCGCCACCGTGCGGTGCAGCACCTCGTCGTGGGCGCGCCAGACCTTGCCCATACCACCGCGGCCGATGGCCTCGCTCAACCGGTAGCGCCCGGCGAGCACGAGTCCCGTGCCCATGCCTTGAGAGTGTTCCACTGTCCCCCGCTCGTTCCTTCGGGGTCCAGATTACGGAGGGTGGCGCCATGGCCGAAACCTCGGGGTTGCCAAGGAGACCGCTCTGTGATGCGTACCTGGGGTTACCGGCGTATCCCGGGTGGGCGGGCGGCTGTTGGGGCGGTCGCTCAGCGGGTCGAGCGGTAGGCGCCGACGGCCTGCTGGTAGATCTCGGACACCTTGTCACGCTGTGTCTCGGGGCCTATGACCTGTACGACGTGGTAGCGGTCGCCGATGATCAGGGCGAGGTTCCGGACGTACACCTCACGGCCGCTGGCGTCCGACCAGGTGAACTGGCCTTCCGCCATGACCTGTCGGCCCACGTCTATCCGGCGCAGTCCGCTGGCCGTCGCCCAACTGCTGTCCCGCCAGGGCTGCAGTTCGCGCTCCTTGGTGCGCTGGTACTCCAGGGGGTCGCTGCCCGCCGTCCGGACGGTGTCCCGGCCGGGGACGACGATCAGGGTGAAGTCACCGCCGGTGTAACGGACCTGGCCCACGTCGTTGATGGGGTTGCGCTGCCAGGTCTTGTCGACACCGATCCGGAAGCCCTCGGGGTCGTCACGCACCGTGTACCCGGCCGCCATGTCCGGTGCGTCGGGCGCGCCGGGTGTGACGGTGTTGGTGGAGGGCGCGGGGGCGCTGGGGACGGACTGGTCCTCCGGTGTCCCGGACGGCTGCGGCTGTGGCTGCGGAGGCTGTTGGGGTCCTTGCGGCTGCTGCGAACCCTGTGGGACCTGCCCCTGGGACGGCGTCTGCGCCTTGGGCATGAACATCACGGCGTACGCGATGGCGGCGGCGAGCACGAGCAGGATGCCCAGCAGCAGGACTCGCCCGAGGGTGCGGGGGGCGTGGCTTTCGCGGGGCGCGCGAGGGGCGCGGGTCTCGTGGGTGACCCGGGGCGCGGTGGTCGCCGCGGGGCGTGTCCTCCTGCTGTGGCGGTGGCGGCCCTGGGCCGCTCGGGACGCGCCGGGCCGGCGACGGCGGACCAGTTCGCCCCGGCGGCGCACGATGGGCAGGCGGGTGGCGTCGACGGACGGCATCGGCACGACCCCGGTGCCCGCGTTGGGCTCCGGCGCCGACCGGATGAGCGAGCGCAGCCAGCCGCGCAGCTCCTCGAAGTCGGGTCGCTCCGTCGGGTCCTGACGCAGCAGGGACTCGACGACCGGCCGCAGCGGGCCGCACTCCTCGGCGAACGCGGGCGGCTCGGAGCACACCAGCTGAACCAGTTCGGCCGCGTTCTCCTCGGGGTACGGGGCGTGCCCCTGGACCGCGCGGTAGAGCAGCGCGCCGAGTGCCCACAGGTCGGTGGAGGGGCCGATGGGCGGCGCGAGCTGCCAGGTGTCGTGGACCGGGCCGGCCTGTTCGGGCGCCCACCGCTCGGTCACGGCGCCGACGACGGCGATCCTCGCCTGACGGGCGCGCTCGGCGGCGAGGGACGTGGCCGGACCACGGTACTCCTGGGCGGCGGCGGCCCGGTCGGCCTCGGCGGCGCCCTCCCACCGGCCGGGCGGCCCGGCGTGCGGTCCGGCGCCGTACGGCTCGACGGCCTCGGCGCCGGGTGCGCGGGTCTGGCGCCGGGCGTCGGCCCGCAGCGCGTCCCTGGTGCCGTACGGGGAGACGCCGCCGCCCGCCGGGACCGATCCGCGCCCGGAGCCCGGGCCGTCGCTCCAGGTCCCGGCCAGCAGCGCGCGGCGCGGAGCTCCGTCGCCGCCCTCGCCGCCCTCGCCGGTGTCGTCGTCCTCGTCGTCGTTGAGGTCGGCGGCGTGGGACCACCACTGCGGCTCGTGGTCCGCCGGTGTGCCGCCCACCGGGGCCGCGGGCCCCTGCGGCCGGGGCGGCAGGGAGAGGGCGGCCCCCGCCTCCTCGGCGCGGGCGGCGGCACGCGCTCCGGCCCGCCACGCGGCGATGGCGCCCGCCCGCGCGGCACGGCCGTC
>NZ_BAAASR010000041.1:0-70595 GCF_039532985.1 Streptomyces gobitricini
GCTTCGGCGGTGGGCTCGGTGGCCTTGCGGGTGCGGCGGCGGGGCTTGGTCTCCGCGACCGGCTCGGTCGTCTCGGCGACAGGGGCCGCGGCGGTGGCCGTCGCGGCCGCCGGGGCGCCCGCGCGGGTGCGGGTCCGGCGGCGACGCGGGGTGCGGGGCTCCGGGGCCTCGTCCGTCGCGGGGGTCACCGTCTCGACGGTCGCCGTCGCGTCCTCCGCCGCCAGCGGGGCGCCGCCCCGCGTACGACGGCGCTGACGCGGCGTACGCGTACGCGCCGGGCGCTCCTCCGAACGCTCCGAACGCTCCGAACGCTCAGGACGGTCCGAACGCCGGCCGCCGCGCGAACCCCGACCGCCGGTCTCGCCGAGGTCCTCGACATCTTCCGCGTCCAGGCCGGCACGGGTCCGCTCGGCACGCGGCAGGACGCCCTTCGTGCCCTCAGGGATGTCCATCTCCGCGTAGAGGTGCGGGGACGTCGAGTACGTCTCGACGGGGTCGTTGAAGTTCAGGCCCAGCGCCTTGTTGATCATCTGCCAGCGCGGGATGTCGTCCCAGTCGACCAGCGTGACGGCGATGCCCTTCTTGCCCGCGCGGCCCGTACGGCCCACGCGGTGGAGGAACGTCTTCTCGTCCTCGGGCGACTGGTAGTTGATCACGTGCGTCACGCCCTCGACGTCGATGCCGCGTGCCGCGACGTCGGTGCAGACGAGGACGTCCACCTTGCCGTTGCGGAAGGCGCGCAGCGCCTGCTCGCGGGCGCCCTGGCCGAGGTCGCCGTGGACCGCGCCGGAGGCGAAGCCGCGCCGCTCGAGCTGCTCGGCGATGTCGGCCGCCGTCCGCTTCGTACGGCAGAAGATCATCGCGAGCCCGCGGCCGTTGGCCTGCAGGATGCGCGAGACCATCTCGGGCTTGTCCATGGAGTGCGCGCGGTACACGTACTGCGCGATGTTCGCGACGGTCGCGCCCTCGTCGTCCGGCGCGGTGGCGCGGATGTGCGTGGGCTGCGACATGTAGCGGCGGGCCAGGCCGATGACCGCGCCCGGCATGGTCGCCGAGAACAGCATGGTCTGGCGCTTCGCCGGAAGCATGTTGATGATCTTCTCGACGTCGGGCAGGAAGCCCAGGTCGAGCATCTCGTCGGCCTCGTCCAGGACGAGGGACTTGACCTTGGACAGGTCCAGCTTGCGCTGGCCGGCCAGGTCGAGCAGTCGGCCCGGGGTGCCGACGATCACGTCGACGCCCTTCTTCAGGGCCTCGACCTGCGGCTCGTACGCCCGGCCGCCGTAGATCGCGAGGACGCGGACGTTACGGACCTTGCCCGCGGTGAGCAGGTCGTTGGTGACCTGGGTGCACAGCTCCCGGGTCGGGACGACCACCAGCGCCTGCGGCGCCTCGGTCAGCTGCTCGGGCGTCGCCCGGCCCGCCTCGACGTCCGCGGGGACGGTGACGCGCTCCAGCAGCGGCAGGCCGAAACCGAGGGTCTTGCCCGTGCCGGTCTTGGCCTGGCCGATGACGTCGGTGCCGGAGAGGGCGACCGGGAGGGTCATCTCCTGGATGGGGAAGGGGGACGTGATGCCGACGGCTTCGAGGGCCTCGGCCGTCTCGGGAAGGATCCCGAGCTCTCGGAAAGTCGTAGTCAGGGTGCTGCCTCTTCTGTGAGACGCGGCATGAGGCGAACGCTGGGGGTCTTACCGTGCCGGTGACTCCGGCCGCAGTCCGACAAGAACAAAGCCGGGTGGCACGGGACCACTGCCGTCGCTCGAGCGTCATACCGCTGAGGGGCCCCTCATGTGCGGCTCATGCGCACGGAGGGCTGTCGGGTCGGAGCCGATCGGGCCACCGACCGGGCATCCTCATTCATGAGATGGCCCACCGAGTACATACGGACATGACTCAATACTCAGCAGGCGCAATACCACTGTACCCCGGATCCGCGCAGGTGTGTTGGGCCAATTCATAAGGAGGGGGAGGTCACAGTGGATGACCAGGGCCTTCGGGCGCGCGGCGGGCGGGCTATTGTGCGCTCCATGGAGACGCCTGACACCGCCGCTGCTTCCACCGCCGCCGACGAACCGACCGGAATCGCCGCCCTGGACTGGGCCGGTGCCTCCGCCGAGCCCCAGTACCGCGCCGCCGTCGTGGACCTGCTGGGCGCGCTCGCGTACGGGGAGCTGGCGGCCTTCGAGCGGCTGGCGGAGGACGCGAAGCTGGCGCCGACGCTCGCCGACAAGGCGGAGCTGGCGAAGATGGCGTCGGCCGAGTTCCACCATTTCGAGCGGCTGCGGGACCGGCTGGCGGCGATCGACACCGAGCCGACGGCCGCCATGGAGCCGTTCGCCAAGGCGCTGGACGACTTCCACCGCCAGACCGCACCGTCCGACTGGCTGGAAGGCCTGGTCAAGGCCTATGTGGGCGACTCGATCGCCAGTGACTTCTACCGCGAGGTAGCCGTCCGGCTGGATTCCGACACCCGCGCGCTGGTGCTGGCGGTGCTGGACGACACGGGCCACGGGAACTTCGCCGTCGAGAAGGTGCGCGCCGCGATCGAGGCGGACCCCAGGGTGGGCGGCCGACTCGCGCTGTGGGCGCGCCGGCTGATGGGTGAGGCTCTGTCGCAGGCCCAGCGCGTGGTCGCCGAGCGGGACGCGCTGTCGACGATGCTCGTGGGCGGCGTCGCGGACGGGTTCGACCTCGCGGCGGTGGGGGAGATGTTCTCCCGCATCACGAAGGCGCACACCAAGCGCATGGCCGCCCTGGGGCTGGCCGCCTGACGGGCCGCTGCCCGTCACCCGGCCCGTCACGTGCCCGCCCGGGCGGGCGTCCGGGGCGGGTCGCCGGCCCGCGGTGCGCCGGATGAAGCCGGGCATCCGTGGGCGGGGCGCGGTGTCCCCGGTGTGGCGTCAGGTGGCCGCGGAGCGGCGCAGACGGCTGGCCGGGCGCAGGAGCAGCGAGAGGACGACCGCTGCGACCGCGACCGCGCCCAGCAGGGTGCCCAGCGCGTGGCCCGGGCCGAGCGCCGCGTGGGTGATCAGCGCGCCGAAGAGCGCGCCGAGCGCTCCCGTGCCGAGGACCACACGTCGCGACGGGAGCCGGTCGGCGAGTCGGTGGGCGGCCGCCCAGGACAGTGCGAATCCGAGCACGACAGCGCCGACAGCTTCCCAGAACACACGGATCACCTCGCGGACGGCGGGGCGGGCAAAACGGTCACATGCCGTACTACCCGATGCGCGAGCAACGCAATCCTGCCCGTGGGGCACGGGAAAGCGCGCGTGAGCCACGGGAAAGCGCGAGTGAAGCAGGGGAAAGCGTGCCCGGGCAGGGTGCAGCGCTCGTGGGGCACGGGAAAGGCCCGGCGGGGCAACCCGCCGGGCCTTCACACGCACGTCCCGTACTGCTCAGATCGCGCCGAAGCCCACGCGGGGCTTCGCCGGCTCGCCGATCTCCACGTAGGCGATGCGGTCGGTCGGCACCAGGACCTTGCGGCCCTTGTCGTCCGTCAGGCTGAGCAGCTGCGTCTTGCCGGACAGCGCGTCGTTGACGGCGCGCTCCACCTCCTCGGCGGACTGCCCGCTCTCCAGAGCGATCTCCCGGGGCGCGTGCTGCACGCCGATCTTGACCTCCACGGCTATGTCCCTCCGAACGGTCAGCGTTGCGCGGTCAGCCGCGCCGTACGCTGCACACATTAGCCCGGAGAGCCGACACCGATCATCAGTGGGATTCGGAGCCGTGCAGCGGGAAGCCGGCGATGCCCCGCCACGCCAGCGACGTCAGCAGCTGGACGGCCTTGTCGCGCGGGATCGCCGACTCGCTGGAAAGCCAGTACCGCGCCACCACCTGGGAGACTCCTCCGAGACCCACGGCCAGCAGCATCGACTCGTCCTTGGACAGTCCCGTGTCCTCGGCGATGACGTCCGAGATCGCCTCGGCGCACTGGAGCGAGACCCGCTCGACGCGCTCGCGCACCGCCGGCTCGTTGGTCAGGTCCGACTCGAACACGAGCCGGAAGGCACCGCCCTCGTCCTCCACGTACGCGAAGTAGGCGTCCATGGTGGCCGCCACCCGCAGCTTGTTCTCCGTGGTGGAGGCGAGCGCGGTCCGCACCGCCTGGAGCAGCGACTCGCAGTGCTGGTCCAGCAGGGCCAGGTACAGCTCCAGCTTCCCGGGGAAGTGCTGGTAGAGCACGGGCTTGCTGACACCCGCGCGCTCCGCGATGTCGTCCATCGCGGCCGCGTGGTACCCCTGTGCGACAAACACTTCCTGGGCGGCGCCCAGGAGCTGGTTGCGTCGGGCTCGGCGCGGCAGGCGCGTGCCTCGCGGGCGCGCCGCCTCTGTCTGCTCGATGGCTGTCACGCCGCCTCCCAAAATCGATCCTTGCGCGCTCTGCGCCGCGCCCGCCATCGTACTTTTGGGTAACCCGGCTGTGCGCGGTGCGAGCGCAGAATTTCACGTACCGGACGGCCGGGGTAGCTGGATATTCAACGTTAAACAGCCCAAATCAGCGGTAGTCGTCCTCGTCCAGCGTCACGACACGGGTCTGTTCGGCCGCGTCGGCCTCGTTCGCGACGGCCGGATCGACGCGGGTGAGCGGTTCGTCGGTGCGCTCCTGCAGGTCCCTGTTCTGCTCGGCGGCGTCGGCCTCGGGTGTCTCCGCGTCCAGCGGGGCGGTCCCCTCGCCGTTCTCGTGGGCGTCGAAGGTGTCCGGGTCGGTCGGGTCGACGGTCATGGGCTCCCTTTCACTGGGCGGTTCCACATCGGCGCGCGGGGGCCTGGGCGAAATGCCCTCACGTACGAGCCTAGGAGGTACCCCCTTCCGGCGCTATGCGACCTGTGACGGCGAACACACCGGAGCCCGCGTGATCATCTCGTAACATTGCCGCATGTCTTCGACCGAGCTGCCGGAATCCGTCGCCGCCACCGCGGCGGGGCCACGGGTGAGCACCGTGCGGGTCGCGGAGGGGGAGCGGCTGCGCCCCGTGACGCTGCCCGGACTGACGCTGAACGTGCGCTACCGGCCGTCGGGCCGCACCGGACTGCCGCCCGCTCTGTACGTGCACGGCCTGGGGGGCTCCTCCCAGAACTGGTCCGCCCTGATGCCGCTGCTCGAGGACATCGTGGACGGCGAGGCGGTCGACCTCCCCGGCTTCGGCGACTCCCCGCCGCCCGAGGACGGCAACTACTCCCTGACCGCGCACGCCCGCGCGGTCATCCGCCTGCTCGACGCCGGTGAGCGCGGGCCCGTCCACCTGATCGGGAACTCGCTGGGCGGGGCGGTCGCCACCCGTGTCGCGGCGGTCCGGCCCGACCTGGTCCGGACGCTGACGCTGGTCTCGCCCGCGCTGCCGGAGCTGCGGGCCCAGCGGGGCGCCTGGCCGACGGCTCTGCTCGCGCTGCCCGGTGTCGCCTCCCTCTTCACCCGCCTCACCCGGGACTGGACGGCGGAGCAGCGGGTGCGCGGCGTGCTCGGGCTCTGTTACGGCGATCCCGGCCGGGTCACCGACGAGGGCTTCCGCAACGCGGTGGAGGAGATGGAGCGGCGCCTGAGGCTGCCGTACTTCTGGGACGCCACGGCCCGCTCGGCGCGCGGCATCGTCGACGCCTACACCCTGGGCGGCCAGCACGGGCTGTGGCGGCAGGCCGAGCGGGTGCTCGCGCCTACGCTGCTGGTGTACGGGGGGCGGGACCAGCTCGTCTCGTTCCGTATGGCGCGCAGGGCGGCGGCGGCCTTCCGCGACTCGCGGCTGCTGGCGCTTCCGGACGCGGGGCACGTCGCGATGATGGAGTACCCGGAGACGGTCGCCCAGGCCGTGCGGGAGCTGATCGGCGGCGGTGGCGGCCGAGGCGCCGTCGACGTGGCCGGCGGCGAGGGCGTCGACGGCATGGTCGGCGTGGACGGCATCGACGACAACGACGGGAGCTGATCCGGGGCGTGGGACGACACAGCCGCAAAGGCCCCGCACCTCAGGGCTCCGAACAGGCCGCCCAGGCCGCCGGCGCGGTGCGCGAAGGGGAGCGTCCCGGTACCGGGCGCCGGCGCAGGACCGCCGCGGCGCCTCCCGAGCCGCAACCCGCCCACCACCGTCACCCGGGCCCGCCGCCGCCCGCGGCGGCTCAGCAGCAGCATGTGCGCGGTGGCCACCCCGAGCAGCCCGAACCGGGCGACGGCCGGGGCGGGACCGGCCGCCACGGCGTACCGACCGCACCGTACCGGCCCGCGGGTCCACCGGGTCCTGGCCTCGCGGGTCCACCGGGTCCGGGCCCCGGGGCCCTCTCGGGTTCGTGGCGTCCCCCGGGCCCGGCGGGGTCCTCGGGTCCGCCGACCGGGGTGGGCGCGGGCGCCCGCATACCCGGCCCGCGGCGCGAGTTCGTGGAGGCGTTCGACGGCGCCTCGCGGGGGAAGCCGCCCGAGGAGCCCGAGCGGCTTCCGTTCGACGAGGGCGCTCCGAAGGACCCGCCGGGCGGCGGGGGCAGGGGGCGTACGTTCACCGGCATCGCCGCCGCCGCCGTCACCACCGTCCTCGCCGTCGTCGTGGCCGGTCAGGTCAGCGGCGCGGCGCCGGGCGGCTCCGCCTCCCGCCCGCCGGGCGAAACCGTCGGCCACGGCCAGGCCGGCGCCGACTCCCGCTTCGACCGGTCGGGCCGTTCCGACGAGCGTGCCGCCCCGCCGCCGCCTCCCCGGCGGGCCGCCCCGTTGACGGACGCGCAGCTGCTGGCGAAGCCGTTCCCGCTCGACCCGGAGCTCAAGGGGTCCGGCGAGTTCGAGGCCGTACCGGGCACCGACCGGGCGCCCGGGAAGGGGCGCAAGGTGCGCTACCGGATCGACGTCGAGAAGGGGCTCGGGCTGGACTCCGGGCTGTTCGCTCGGGCGGTCCAGCAGACCTTGAACGACGACCGCAGCTGGGCGCACGGAGGTGCCATGACCTTCGAGCGGGTCTCCAGCGGCGAGGCCGAGTTCGTGGTCACGCTGGCGAGCCCGGTGACCACCGGGGTCTGGTGCGCGAAGTCCGGCCTGGACACCACCGTCGACAACGTCTCGTGCGACTCCGCCGCCACCGAGCGCGTGATGATCAACGCCTACCGCTGGGCACAGGGCGCCGAGACGTACGGGCCCGGGGCGATGCACATGTACCGGCAGATGCTGATCAACCACGAGGTGGGGCACCGGCTCGGACACAACCATGTGAACTGCCGGACCCCGGGCGCCCTCGCGCCGGTGATGCAGCAGCAGACCAAGTCGCTGGAGGTCGAGGGCATCAAGTGCCGCCCCAACCCCTGGGTCTTCCCGAGCGGCTGACCGGCGGAACCCGCCAATAGCGCGTTGAAACGCGACGAGTGCGGGAAAGTTACGAGCATTCACCCCTTCCGGTGGCGCGACGGACAACCGTCCATCGCGCCACCGGCATATCCGCTTACGTTTCCCGCTGTGAGCCGCCGGACCAACGGTGGCCACGCACAAGGGAGATCGGGGGTGTACTCGTGCGGATCGGACTGCTCACCGAGGGTGGATACCCGTATACGTCGGGTGAGTCCAGGGTCTGGTGCGACCGGTTGGTGCGCGGGCTCGCGCGGCACGACTTCGACGTCTACGCCCTGAGCCGCAGTGCCCGGCAGGAGGACGCCGGCTGGATTCCGCTCCCGCCCCAGGTGCGGCGCGTGCGCACGGCCCCGCTCTGGGGGCCGCAGGACCTCAGCGGGTGCGGCCGGCGTGGTGGGCGTGGTGGGCGTGCTTACGGCCGGCGTGAGCGCCGGCGCTTCATCACCTGCTTCGCGGAGCTCGCCGCCGCGGTCTGCGGAACGCCGGACGCCGGCGCCGGGCGGGACCCCGGCACCGAGCCCGGTGCCGGGCCGGACGCCGGCGCCGGATCCGGCGCAGGATTCGCCGAAGGGCTGTACGGGCTCGCCGACCTCGCCCGGGAGCACGGGGGGCTCGCCGCCGCCCTCCGTTCGGAAACCGCCGTCCGGGTCCTGGAGTCCGCCTGTCGCGCCGGTGGTGTGCGCCGGGGCGTGCACGGCGCCACCGTCCCCGACCACCTGGCTTTCGCCGGCCAGGTGGAGCGCGCCCTGCGCCCCCTCTCCCTCGACTGGTACGGCGAGGACGGCCTGGGTGCCGTCGACCTGTGCCATGCGGCGTCCGGTGGGACCGCGGCCCTGCCCGGACTGTTGGCCAAACGCTTCTTCGGTGTCCCGCTGCTGGTCACCGAGTACGGCGTACGACTGCGCACGCACTACCTCACGGTCGCCGACACACCGTTGAGCGCGCCCGTGCGCACCCTGCTCGCCGCGTTCCAGAGGTGCCTGACCACCGAGGTGTACCGGCAGGCGGACGTCATCACGCCGGGCAACACCCACGCCCGCCGCTGGCAGGAGAAGTGCGGTGCCGAGCGTGCCAAACTGCGGACCGTCCACCCGGGCGTGGAGGCCGGCCGGTTCGCGGCCGTGGGGGAGAGCGGCGACAGCGGCGATCCCCGCACACTGGTGTGGGTGGGGCGGATCGAGCCCGCGAAGGACCTCGTCGGCCTGCTGCACGCTTTCGCCGAGGTGCGGCGGGAAGAGCCGGAAGCCCGGCTCAGGATCGTCTCCGCGCCGGTCCGCGACGCCGAATCCGCCACCTACCGTGCGCACTGCGAGGCCGTGGCCGCCCAGCTCTTCCCCGACGAGGCCGTGGACGCGCACGCCGTGGGCGACAACCCCGTCTCCTTCGAGGACCTCGGCGGCCCGTACGCGCCCGACGTCACCGACGCGTACGCCGGGGCCGGCGTGGTCGTCCTCTCCAGCGTGGTCGAGGGCTTTCCGGCCGGCCTGGTCGAGGCCATGCTCTGCGGGCGCGCCACCGTCTCGACGGACGTCGGCGCGGTCGTCGAGATCATCGGTGGCACAGGGCTGGTCGTGCCCCCGCGCAATCCGCGGGCGCTCGCCGACGCGTGCCTCGCGCTGGTGCGCGACCGGGCGCGCCGTGAACGGCTGGGCGCCGCCGCACGCGCCCGCGCACTCGAACTGTTCACGGTCGAGCAGAACCTCGCGGCCTTCCGCGGGATCTACCTGGAGCTCATCTCCCGCGCGCCCGTCCGCCGCGACGCGGACGGCATCGGAGCGGACGGCGAACCCCTGCCGTTCGCGCATCCCGCCGAGGCGTACGTGCCCGGGCACTGGACGGGACGCGGCTCGGGCGGCGCCACGACACCGGCATGGGCCGCCGCCCCGCGCCCGGCAGGCGCGTACGCCACCCCGGCCAGGGCGGGCGCCCAGGCACCGGTGCGGGCGGAGGTTCCGGTGGCCCAGGCGCCGGTGGCCGAGGTTGCGGTGGCCCAGGCTCCGGTGGTGGCGAACGGTCGCGCGGAGAGCCCGGTGGTGGCGAACGGTCCGGCGGGAGTGCCGGGGCAGGTCGTGGCCTCACTGCCGGTCGCGGCCTCCTTCCCGGTCGCCAGGAGGGTGGACGGCCATGTCTGACCGCAGCGCACCCGGCCCGGGCGGCCAGGCCCGAGGCGTCCACCCGGCCCTCGCGGCCGCCGCCTGGGACAGCCGCGCCGAGGCCCTCCTGTCGGAGCCCGCGCTCGGGACACCCGGCGCGCGGGACGTCACCGGCGGCCGGGCGGCGGCTGACCGGACGGCGGCTGACCGGACGGCGAACGACCGGGCGGCGGGTGACCGGGCGGCGGGGCGTGGCGAGCGCCTGGCGGGGCACGCGCGCGCGGCCGTCACCCGGCGTGGATCCGCCGACCCGGTGAAGGCGTTGCTGCACCGGCACCGCGAGCTGTGCGAGCGGGCGGTCGACCCGCTGGAGATCGCCGCCGGGCTGGAGGCCCACGGGGTCACCGACCGGACCGCCGCCCGGTTCCGGCACCGGGACGTGTTCTCGCTCGCCGAGGAGCTGTACGCGCGCGTGCCGCAGGGTGACGCCGCCACCCGGCACGGTTCTCCCCCCGCTCGTACACGCGGCACGGCCGCCTCGTGGAGCGCCAGGGCCCTCCTCCTGGCGCTGCTGCCGGGTGCCATGGGCCTGCTCACCGTCGCGGGTCTCACCGTGACGGACGGGCCGCTGCGGACGGCCGTCGGTGTGGCCGGCGCCCTCGGGCTCGCCGTCGCCCTCACCGCGGACGCGGGCCACGCCACGGACGCCGGCCGCGCCGCACCGTCCACGCGCGCGTGGACCGGGTGCCTGCTCATCTACGCCCTGGTCGGTGACGGGCTCCTCGACCAGCTCCTGGCCGGCGGACCCGACGGGCCCTGGCCGCTCGTCGTCACGCCGCTGCTGGGGCTCGCCCTCGCCGCCGCCCCCGCGGCCTGGTGTGCCCGGTTCTTCGCCGCCCGGGCCCGGCGCAGGCTCGCCGGCAGCCGTGGTCTGGCGGACTTCGCCGCCGGGGCCCGCCCCCTGCTCCTGGGGACGGTCGTGCTGTACGCGGCCGTCATGACCGCCCTGCTCGCGCTCGTGGGAACCGTCCTCGACGAGGGTCCCCCCGGCGGCGGCGCCGTAGCGCTCGGCGTCCTCCTCTTCCTGACCCGGCTGCTCACCGTCCACGGCTTCCCCGGGGCAGCCGTCGCGGGACTCGTCGCCGCCTGCGTCACGCAGGCCCTCGCGCTCGCGTCGGTACTCGCCGGCCGCCTCCCCGGCTGGGATCCGCTCGCCATCCCCGTCGAGGCGGCCGTCGTCGCCGGGGGAGCCGCCACCGTCCCCACGCTCGCGTGCGGCGCCGCCGCCCTCGCCCTGCTGGGGTACGCCACCGCCGTACTCGGCCGGGCCTCCTCCCACGCGGGTGCCACCGCGACCTGAGACCCGATCGGTACCCGCGTACACCCCTTTCACCTGTACACACCCTCAAGGAGAGAACAGACATGACCCCCCAGACCCCCGCAACGGCCACTCGGCGCGAAGGGGGCGCGCGATGAGGGTGCTGCTGCTCGGTGCCAATGGTTTCATCGGCCGCTACGTCGCCGACCGGCTCCTCGCCGACCCGGCCGTCCACCTGACCGCTCTCGGACGCGGTGACGACGCCGACGTGCGCTTCGACCTCGCGGGTGGCAGCCCCGGCGCGCTCACCCGCTTCCTGGACGCCGTCCACCCCGGTGTCGTGATCAACTGCGCCGGGACCACCCGGGGCGGCGCCCGGGAGCTGACGCGCCACAACACCGTCGCCGTCGCCACCGTCTGCGAGGCCCTGCGCCGCAGCGGCTGCGGGGCACGCATGGTCCAGGTCGGCTGTGCCTCGGAGTACGGGCCCTCGCAGCCCGGGGCGTCCACCGCCGAGGACGCGGTACCGCGCCCCGGCGGGCCCTACGGCGTGTCGAAGCTGGCCGCCACCGAGCTGGTCCTCGGCTCCGGACTGGACGCGGTCGTGCTGCGGGTCTTCTCGCCCGTCGGCCCCGGGACCCCCTCCGGATCGCCGCTCGGCCGGCTCGCGGAGGCCATGCGGCGCGCCATGCAGACCGGGGACGGTGAGCTGAAACTCGGCGGCCTCGGTGTGCAGCGCGACTTCGTCGACGTACGCGACGTGGCGCGCGCCGTGCACGCCGCCTCCCTCTCCGCGGCGCAGGGCATCGTCAACATCGGCACCGGCCGCGCCGTACGACTCCGCGACGCGGCCGCCGTCCTGGCCAGGGTCGCCGGCTTCGCGGGGTCGCTGCACGAACTGGACGGGCCCCCGGGCCGGCCGGCCCTGTCGTCGGTGGGCGGCATGGCGTCCATCGGCGCCCAGCGCGGCGAGCACGCCCCGGACCACCTGGTGCCCGCGGCCCCCCACCCGTACCCCGACGGCTGCGGCAGCTGGCAGCAGGCCGATGTACGCACCGCCCGCGACCGGCTCGGCTGGCGGCCCCGCATCAACCTGGAGGAGTCGCTGGCCGACATCTGGATGGAGGCGGCGTGCCGCATCTGACCCGTACGGACACGGGACTCTCCGCGACCGGCGCCGAACGGCTCGGGTTCGGCGTCCCCGGCTACGCCCACCCCCTGCTCGCCCCCGTCGAGTGGGCGGAACTGACCCGCCCCGGTACGCCCCTGCACTGGGCCGTCCTCAATGTGGCGGACGGCCCCGGAGCCCGGCCCGACCCCCACTGCCTGGAGGCGGCCGGAAAGCTGCGCAACGCCGGCGTACGCGTCCTGGGCCATCTCGACCTGCGCCACGGGTCCCGCCCGTTCGCCGAGATCGTCTCCGACGCGCAGCGCTTCCTCGACTGGTACAAGGTGGACGGCTACCTGCTGGACCGCTGTCCCACGGACCGGGCGGACCTGGCCGCCGTGCGGCGCACCACGGCCACGCTGGAGGTGATCCTCGAGCACTCCGACGGCGGGCACATGGTTCTGGGCCACGGCTCCCACCCCTACCCCGGGTACGCCGAGATCGCCGACCAGCTGGTGACCTTCTCCGGGCCGTGGGCGCAATACCGCTGGTCACAGGTGGCACAGTGGACGGCCGACCATCCGCCGGAGCGGTTCGTCCACCTCGTCCACGGCGTCCCGCGCACTCACCTCGACGAGGCCGTGCGGATCGCCCGCTGGCAGGGCGCCGGGACGATCTTCTTCACCGACCGCACGGACGGCACCGGACAAACCAACCCATTCGCAGCTCTGCCCGGCTACTGGGACGAAATCGTCTCGCAGATCGGACCGGGTGTCTCGGAATGAGGAGGGGCGTGGCAGTGTTACGGAAGAACAACCGTACTGACTACCGACCAGCTGTATTGATGAGGTCTCCGTGTCGCTGCCACCCCTGGTCGAGCCGGCTGCCGAGCTCACCGTAGACGAGGTTCGCAGGTACTCCCGCCACCTGATCATCCCGGATGTCGGGATGGACGGGCAGAAGCGGCTCAAGAACGCCAAGGTGCTCTGTGTGGGCGCCGGTGGCCTCGGCTCGCCGGCCCTGATGTACCTGGCCGCGGCCGGTGTGGGCACGCTCGGCATCGTCGAGTTCGACGAGGTCGACGAGTCGAACCTGCAGCGCCAGATCATCCACAGCCAGTCCGACATCGGCCGCTCCAAGGCCGAGTCCGCGCGGGACAGCGTGCTCGGCATCAACCCGTACGTGAACGTGATCCTTCACCAGGAGCGGCTCGAGGCCGACAACGTGATGGACATCTTCAGCCAGTACGACCTGATCGTCGACGGCACGGACAACTTCGCCACGCGTTACCTCGTCAACGACGCCTGCGTGCTGCTGAACAAGCCGTACGTATGGGGCTCGATCTACCGCTTCGACGGCCAGGCCTCGGTCTTCTGGTCCGAGTACGGCCCCTGCTACCGCTGCCTCTACCCGGAGCCGCCGCCGCCGGGCATGGTCCCGTCCTGCGCCGAGGGCGGCGTGCTGGGTGTGCTGTGCGCGTCCATCGGCTCCATCCAGGTCACCGAGGCGATCAAGGTGCTGGCCGGCGTGGGCGACCCGCTGGTCGGCCGCCTGATGATCTATGACGCCCTGGAGATGCAGTACCGCCAGGTCAAGGTCCGCAAGGACCCGGACTGCGCGGTCTGCGGCAAGAACCCGACCGTCACCGAGCTCATCGACTACGAGGCCTTCTGCGGTGTCGTGTCGGAGGAGGCCCAGGAGGCGGCGCTCGGCTCGACGATCACTCCCAAGCAGCTCAAGGAGTGGATCGACGAGGGCGAGAACATCGACATCATCGACGTGCGTGAGCAGAACGAGTACGAGATCGTCTCGATTCCCGGCGCCCGTCTGGTCCCGAAGAACGAGTTCCTGATGGGCAGCGCGCTCCAGGACCTCCCGCAGAACAAGAAGATCGTCTTGCATTGCAAGACGGGTGTCCGCAGTGCGGAAGTCCTCGCGGTGCTGAAGTCCGCGGGCTTCGCGGACGCGGTACACGTCGGTGGCGGCGTCATCGGCTGGGTCAACCAGATCGAGCCGGAGAAGCCGGTCTACTAGGCCACGCTCGCGGTGAGGGCCGGACCCGTGCTCGGGTCCGGCCCTCACCGTTGCCGGCCCTCAACCACCGCCGGCTCACCCCGCTGCCGGCTCTCCCCGTCACCGACCTCACCGCTGCCGGTGTGCGCCCGGCGCGGTGTACCGGGCGCGGGAGGCCCCGCGCGGGGGTGTCGGCGCGCTCAGGTGCAGGTCTTGCCGTTCGCGGGGACCTTGCCGTCCAGCAGGTAGGCGTTGACCGTGTCCCGCACGCATGCGTTGTCGCCGGTGTACGCGCCGTGCCCCTCGCCCTTGAACGTGAGGAGGACGCCGACACCCGCCCCGAGCTCGTCCGCCATCTTCTTGGCGCCCTCGTAGGGCGTGGCGGAGTCGCCCGTCGTGCCCACCACCAGGATCGGCCCCGCGCCCGGGGCACTCGCCTCCGGTGTGGCGCTCTCGCCCTCGACCGGCCAGTCGGCGCACCAGCCGGCCGTGTCCCAGGCCATGAACTCGGCGAAGACCGGCGAGATCCTCCGGAACTCCGGCAGCAGCGCCCTGGCCTCGGCGGCCGTCGGTCGGCTGCTGCTGTCGGCGCACGATATGGCCCGCTGCGCGTGCGCCTGGGTGCCGTAGGCCCCGTCCTCGCCCCGGTCGTTGTACATGTCGGCGAGCTGGAGCAGGGTGTCGCCCTTGCCCGCTTCCGCCTCCTTGAGCCCCTCGGTGAGGTAGGACCACATCTGCTGCGAGTACAGGGTCTGCGCGATGCCGGTGAGCGCGAGGCTCTGGGTCAGCTCCCGGTCGCCGTCGGTGGGCAGCGGTTCGCGGTCGAGCCGCTTCAGCAGCGCGGTCACGCGCGCGTTGCCCGCCGCCGCGCCCTCGCCGGTGGACGCGAAGTAGTTGTTCAGCGCCCGCTGGAAGCCGATGGCCTGGTTGCGGGCGTGACCGGTCGCGTCCGCGGTCGGATCGACGACCGCGTCGAGGACGGCCCGTCCGACGTTGCGCGGGAAGAGGTGGGCGTAGGTCCCGCCCAGCTGGGTGCCGTAGGAGAAGCCCATGTAGTTGAGCTTCCTGTCGCCCAGCACATGCCGGACGAGATCCAGGTCCCGTGCGGTGTTGCTCGTGGTGACGTGCGCGATGACTTTGCCGGACCGCTTGGCGCAGCCGGCGCCGAAGTCGGCCCCGTCCTTCAGGAAGGCGGCCTCCTCGGCGGGTGTGTCGGGGGTGAGGTCGATCCGGGCCAGGGAGGCGGCCTGCTCCTCGCTGTCGCGGCACACCACCCCGGAGCTCCGGCCCACACCGCGCGGGTCGAACCCGACGAGGTCGTAGCGGGCCCCCAGCTCCTCGAACCCCCCGGCGGCCTGCGGCATGGCGCTCACCCCGGAGGCGCCCGGGCCGCCGAAGTTGAACAGCAGGGAGCCGATCCGCCGGTCCTGGTGGCTGGCCTCCTTGCGGATCAGCGCGATGGGGAGGGTCGCGCCGTCCGGCTCGGTGTAGTCGAGCGGCACCTTCACGCTCGCGCAGCGCCACCCCGGCCCCGGCTTCTCGCCGCCGTCGGGGGTCTCGCAATCGCGCCAGTCCGGTTTCTGGCCGGTGAGCGCGGCGGGCAGGGAGGCCATCGCGCCCTCGGACGTGGCGCCGGCGCCTCCCGCCCCGCCCGTACCGCTGCCGGGGCCCGTGCCGCCGCTGTCGCAGCCGGTGGCCAGCCCCGCCACCAGCGCCGCCGCGACCGCCGTACCCGCGACCCGTACCCGCATGGACATATGTCCCCCCAACTCCTGTACCGGACAGCCATCCTAGGCCGGGCCGCCGACAGCGCTACGGGCACACGGTTCCCGACTCCGGGACCGTGCCGTCGAGGAGGTAGGCGTCCACCGTGCGCTTCACGCACGCGTCCCCGCTGTTGTACGCGCCGTGCCCCTCGCCCTTGTACGTCAGCTCCACGCCGACGCCCTTGCCCAGCGCGGCCGCCATCGCCCTGGCCCCGGCGTACGGGGTGGCCGGGTCGCCGGTGTTGCCGATGACGAGGATGGGCGCCGAGCCGGGGGCGCTGACGTCGGGGTGCTTCCAGGTGCCGGGGACGGGCCACTGGGAGCAGCTGATCAGACCCCAGCCGAGGAAGGGGCCGAAGACGGGGGACGCCTCGCGGAACTCGGGGAGCTTCGCCCTGGCTTCCTCCACGGAGAACCGTTCCTTGTCGTCGACGCAGTTGATGGCGGCGTTCGCCGCCTGGAGGTTGCTGTAGTCGCCGTTCTGGTCCCGGCCGTTCATGGAGTCCGACAGGGCGAGCAGCAGACCTCCGTCGCCGCCGTCCGCCTCGTCGAGACCCTGTTCCAGGTAGGGCCAGTACTCCTTGGAGTACAGCGCCTGGGCGATGCCGTTGGTGGCCTGGGACTGGGTGAGTTCGCGGTCCCCGATGCCGGGGATGGGCTTCTTGTCGAGCTTGGCCAGCAGATCGGTGATGAAGTCCTCGATCTCCTTGGCGTTGCTGCCCGGAAGGTCGCAGGCGTCACCGCGCCGCACGCAGTCCTCGGCGAAGTTGTCCAGCGCCAGCTGGAAGCCCTTGGCCTGGCCCAGCGCGCCCTGCTCGGTGCCGCTGGTGGGGTCGACGACGGCGTCGAAGACGGCACGGCCGACGGTCTTGGGGAACAGGTGGGCGTGGACGCCGCCCAGTTCGGTGCCGTAGGAGATGCCGAAGTAGTGCAGCTTGTCGTCGCCGAGGACCTGGCGCATCAGGTCCATGTCGCGGGCGGCGTCGAGGGTGCCCACGTGCGGGAGTACGTCGCCGGAGTTCTCCTCGCAGGCGGTGGCGAACTCCTTCAGCCCCTCCTTGTAGGCGGCCACCTCGCCCGCGTCGTCGGGAGTTGAGTCGAGTGCGAAGAACGCGTCCAGCCGCTCGTCGTCCATGCACTCCACACCCGCGCTGCGGCCGACGCCGCGCGGGTCGAAGCTGACCAGGTCGTAGCGGGTGCGCAGGGACTCGTAGTCCTTGGCGAAGGAGGGCAGGGCGGTGAGTCCGGAGCCGCCGGGGCCGCCGAAGTTGAAGACGAGGGAGCCGATACGTTTCGCCGGATCGGACGCCTTCGCCCGGATGAGCGCCAGTTCGATGGTGTCGCCGTCGGGATCCGCGTAGTCGAGCGGGGCCTGCATGAAGGAGCATTCCCACTTGGCGCCGCCGGGCAGGGGGGACGGGGCGGTGCCGGTGCCCTCCTGGAGGGAGGGGGCCGGGCAGGCCTCCCAGGTCAGCTTCTGGGTGGCCAGTTCCTTGGGCCGGTCCGGGTTCTGTCCGCCCTTGTCCCCGTTGTCGGAGCAGCCGGCCGCCATCAGGACGGTGGCGGTCGCGGCGGCGAGCACGGCGGCCGGCCGGGTGGCGTGCCTGGAGGCGCGCACGGCGGGCCGTGCACTGCGGAGGGCTGCGGACCGGGCGGCGCGGTGGGTCATGGATCCATGGTGCGCCCGGCTCCGGCCGGGCGCCCGCGACGAGGTCCATGCGGGTGGCCGGACGCCCGTCGCGGAAGGGTGCTAGAGGGCGCCCTTCCGGGTGAGGAAGTTGAACGAGAACCAGCCCGGCAGTACCGGCAGCCACAGCGTCATCAGCCGGTAGAGCAGCACGGCGGGCGTCGCCACCTCCAGTGGCATACCGCCCACACCCACCAGGCCGGCGATCAGCGCACCCTCCACCGCGCCCACGCCGCCCGGCGTGGGCGCCGCCGACCCCAGGGCGTTGCCGGCGAGGAAGACCACGGCGAGGCTGGCGTACGTCAGCGGCTGCGCACCGTGCGAGAACGCCCGGATCGACGCGTCCAGGCACAGCACGAACGCGCCCGTCAGCAGCAGCATGCCGCCGATGCCCGTGAGCAGCTTCACCGGCCGCTGGAGCACGTCCAGCATGCGCGGCACCACGCCCGCGAAGAGCGACCGCAGCCGGGTGGAGACGAACTTGCGCAGGCCGGGGACCGCCGTGACCACCAGCACCAGCACCGCGACGGTGAGCAGGCCCGCGATGACCGTCCTGGAGGGGGTGAAGTCCTGGGTCTTCTCCGTACCCGTCAGGTAGCCGAAGGACAGCAGCAGCAGGATGTGCGAGCCCAGCCCGAACAACTGCGACGCGCCGACACTGGCCACCGCCAGTCCGGGCCGGACCCCCGAGCGCTGGAGGAAGCGGGTGTTGAGGGCCACGCCGCCGACCGCCGCCGGAGCGACGATCTTGACGAACGACCCGGCCACCTGGGCGATCACCGTGCGCCCGAACGGCACCCGCTCGGGGACGAAGCCCAGCAGGCTCATCGCGGCCGCCACGTAACTGAGCGCGGAGAAGAGCAGGGCCGCCGAGATCCAGGTCCAGTCGGCCTCGGCGATCGTCGACAGCGACAGCGGCGCCTCGGCGATCTGGGAGAGCAGGAAGTACACGGCGATGGCGCCGGCGATCAGGCTGATGAGCGTCCGCGGCCGGATCCGCTCCAGCCGTACGGGTTCCACCGGGGCCTGCGGCCGGATCCGCAGCACCTGCTGCCGGATCTGGGCCAGCAGGTCCTCCTCGCGGACCTCGTCCATCGCCTCGTCCAGGGCCCGCTTCTCGGCCTGCTTGTGCGCCCGTACGGCCTTGCGGTCGGCGCGCCTCTCCTGTTCGGACTTCTCGGCGTGGCCCTCCAGCCGCGCCTGCTTGGCCGCCTCCGACGCGGCCAGGACCGCCTCCCTCTCCCGCTGTGAGCGCTCCCGCGCCAGTCTGCGCAGAGTGGCGCGGGTGGAGCGGCTCAGCGCGATCGGCTGGAGCAGCGGCAGGCAGTCGGCGACCCTGTCACCGCCGAGCACCTCGACCGCGGCGGCCACCGCCCGCTTCGCCCCCACCCGCAGGCCCAGCGTGGTGAGCAGCTGCGCGGTGTCCATGCGCAGGACGAGGTCCCCGGCGGCGATCTCACCACCCCGGAGATCCGTGACGATCACTTTGCCGGAACGATCCACCAGCAGGGCGTCGCCCGTCAGCCTGCGGTGCGCGATGCGCCGGGACTGGAGCGCCTTCACCTGCTGCCAGGCGCCGCACACGACCTCGTCGGTGATCTCCTCGTCGTCCAGCGAGTCCAGCGACCGGCCGCCGAGGTGCTCGTACACCAGCATCACGGCGTCCGGGCCGAGCTCGGCGGTGGCGATCAGCTTCGGCGCGTTGGCGCCCGCGGCGATCGCCGCGTACGCCAGCAGGGCCTCCTGCTCCAGAGCCTGGCGCAGGGACTGGAGGGAGCGGCGGGTGGTGATGCCGCGCAGGGTCACCCTGCGCCAGACCCGGTAGAAGAACCCCTGGGCCTGCTGTTCGCGGTCGACGACCGTGACGTCGAGCGGAGGGCCCTCCTCCAGCGTGACCAGGTAGCGGCGGCCCCGGTCGCCCTGTTCCGCGGAGTCGGTGACGTCCTCGGCGCGCATCGCCGTGACCGGGCGGAAGCCGACGTGGCGCAGGCCGGCCAGCAGGGTCTGGCCGGTGGGCCGGACGTTGGGGGACCCGACCGCGTACAGGGTGCCGTACGCGACGGTCCAGCCGATCAGCACGGTCAGGATGATCGAGAACGGGGTGGTGTAGTCGGCGACCAGCATCGCGAACGCGTCGAGCAGCAGCACCACCCAGAGCGACACCCGCCAGCGCGGCCTGCGGGCCATGCCCACGGCCGTCATATAGGCGATGACGGGAGCGAGGTATCCATGGACCGGGTCGGTCAGCCCGCCGCCCGCCTGGGGCTGCGTCAGCGCCTCCTGGATGGTGCCCGGCGCCGCCCTGGCGACCCACAGGTCGGTGGCGAGGGTGACGCCGTGCGCCAGTACGGCGGCGAGGACGCCGTCCGCGATGCGCAGCCCGTCCCGCTTGATCAGCCGCTCGATCGCGAAGGCCACCGGGACGAGCAGGACGGCGATGCTGGAGACGAGACCGGCGACCTTGACGAAGACGTCGGGAGCCTGACCGGTGCCCTTGCTGATGTCCTCCTCCAGGCCGGTGGTGGTGGCGTGGGCGAAGGCGGCGATGGCGATGACGACGCCGATCGCGAGGATGCCGACGAGCAGGCGCAGCAGGTCGGACGGCCGGTGCACGCGGGCGGCGAGAAGCGGCTCGTCACCGGAGACGCCGTCGATGTGCCTCTCCGCGTTCACGCATACCGTCCCCTTCGTCTGATTCTTCTCCATCGTCTCAGGAGGCCCCGAAGTGGCTGTTACTTCGGGAGGCCGCACATCCTGCCCCTTCGCCGTATCCGTGTCTTGTTGGTCTCGTATCACCGGTCACCGCCCGGAAGATGGTGGCATGACCGGGGGGCGCGGGCGGGCATCAGGGTGCACCGCCCCCGTTGTCGGTGGTGTGGTGCAGGATGGACCGGGTGAGTGCTGAGGAGCTTCCGCAGTACGCGGAACGGGTGCTGGAGGTCGCCGAGCTGATCCCGGCCGGCCGGGTGATGACGTACGGGGACGTCGCCGAGTGGCTCGGAGAGGGCGGCCCGCGCCAGGTCGGCCGCGTCATGGCGCTCTATGGCGGCGCGGTCCCCTGGTGGCGGGTGGTGCGAGCCGACGGACAGCTCCTGCCGGGCCACGAGCTGCGAGCCCTCGGCCACTACCGCGAGGAGGGCACCCCACTGCGCGAGGCCGCGCGTACGGCGGAGGGCCATCTGCCGCGGCTCGACATGCGGCGGGCACGCTGGGACGGCGGAGACGGCTCCGGCGGAGGCGGTTGCGGCGGCGGAGCGGGTGTGATGGCTCACAGGTGACAGCTTCGGCCATGCGGCGGCGCGGCGGGCAGGGTGGGCACCGCGGGCACGACCGTACGGAGTACGCGTAACGTCGTCGCGCATGGCGTGCTCCCCGCACTCCCTTCCCAGCATCCTCAGCACCAGCACACCCACCAGGACCGGCGATCCACGTGAGCTCCTCCTCGACTACCACCGGGCGTACGCCGTCTCGCGGGCGCACCCCGGGCGCGTACCGACTGGTCCGTACCCCGCCGGCTCCGGTGGCTCCCCCTCTTCTGGACGCATCGCAGCGCGCCGTGGTTGACCACTCCGGCGGGCCGCTCCTGGTCCTCGCCGGTCCGGGGACCGGCAAGACGACGACGCTGGTGGAGGCGGTCGCCGCCCGGATCGCCAAGGGCGTCGACCCGGACCGGATCCTGGTCCTCACCTTCAGCCGCAAGGCGGCCGTGGAACTGCGCGACCGCATGGCGGCGAGGATCGGCGGGGTGCGCGCCCCCCAGGCCACCACGTTCCACTCCTTCTGTTACGCCCTCGTCCGCGCCCACCAGGACGCGGCCCTCTTCTCGGAGCCCCTGCGCCTGATGTCGGGCCCGGAACAGGACCTGGCCGTGCGTGAGCTGCTGGCCGGCCAGCTCGGCCTGGAGCAGGAGGGCCTCGCCCGTATCCAGTGGCCCGACGAGCTGCGCGCCTGCCTGACCACGCGGGGTTTCGCCGACGAGGTGCGGGCCGTCCTCGCCCGCTCCCGTGAGCTGGGCCTCGGCCCCCGCGCCCTGGCGGACTTCGCGGCGCGCACCGGGCGGCGGGACTGGTCGGCGGCGGCGGCGTTCCTCGCCGAGTACCTGGACGTGCTCGACATGCAGGGCGTGCTGGACTACGCGGAACTGGTCCACCGGGCGGTGCTGCTGGCGGAAGAGGCGACGCTGCCCGACTACGACGCCGTGTTCGTCGACGAGTACCAGGACACCGACCCGGCGCAGGTCCGGCTGCTGCGGGCGCTGGCGGGCGGCGGGCGGACGCTCTACGCGTTCGGCGACCCGGACCAGTCGATCTACGCGTTCCGGGGCGCGGACGTCAACGGGATCCTGGACTTCCCCGGCACGTTCCGCCGCGCAGACGGCGCCCCGTCGCCGGTCGCCGTCCTCACCACCTCGCGCCGCTCGGGCGCCGCGCTGCTGTCCGCCACCCGGCTGCTGACGACCCGGATGCCCCTGCCGCGCCTGCCCGCGGACAAGGCGCGCGCGCACCGGGACCTGGCGGCGCCGCGGGGCGGCGGCCGGGTCGAGACGTATACCTTCCCGACCCCCTCCACGGAGGTCGACAACATCGCGGACATCCTGCGGCGCGCCCACCTGGAGGAGGGCGTCCGCTGGAACGACATGGCGGTCCTGGTCCGCGCGGGCGGCCGCACCATCCCCACCCTCCGCCGCGCGCTCACCTCGGCGGGCGTGCCGGTCGAGGTCGACGGCAACGACGTCCCGCTGCGCCACGAACCGGCGGTCGCCCCCCTGCTGGCCGCCTTGCGGGCGGCGGCGACGCAGGAAGGCCTCACCCCGCCCGTGCGGGGGGGCTCCCCGGCGCCGTCCGAGGAGCCGGCGGTGGCCCGGCCCGAGCGTCCGAGGGGCGCGTTTGGGGGGCCGGTGGGGGCGGCCGAAGGGTCGGTGGGAGCGGCCGAGGAGCCGGTGCGGGCGGCCGAGGAGCCGGTTGTCCCGGCCGGCGAACCGTCGGCCTTGTCCGGGGAGCCGGCGGAGCCCTCCGGGGAGCCCGTGGCCTTCAGGGGCCCTGCGGCCTCCGAGGCGCCCGCGGTCTCCGGGGGCCCCGCGGCCCCGTTCGCCGAGCAGGCCGAGCCGGGCCCTGAGGCGGAGCCGGGGGCCATGGAGGCGGACCCGCCGGGCCCGGAGACGGACGCGGGGATCATGGAGGCGTACCCGCCCGGTGCGGATGCGGGCCCGGGGGCCCCGGATGCGGGCCCCGAGGCCACGGGGGCGGGCCCGGGGGCCACGGGGGCGAGCCCCGAGGCTACGGCGGCGGGCCCGGGGGCCACGGGGGCGGACTTGCCGAGCGCCCGGGCGGCTGGGCCGGGCACCGGGCCCGACGTGCCCGGCGCCGCATCCGCGGAGCGGGACGCCGCTCCGGCGGAGAACCGGCCGTGGCTCGACACCGAGACGGCGATCAGCCTGCTCGCCTCGCCCCTCGGCGGCATGGACGCCGCCGACCTGCGCCGCCTGGGACGGGCCCTGCGGGACGAGGAGCGGGCCGGCGGCAACAAGGTCCCGCCGCCCTCCGACGCCCTGCTCGCCCGCGCGCTCGCCGAGCCCGAGCGACTCGTCGCACACGACCCCTCCTACGCCCGCGGCGCCCAGCGGCTCGGCGACCTGCTGCGCCGCACCCGCGCGCTCCTCGCGGGCGGCGGCACCGCCGAGGAGGCCCTCTGGCTCCTGTGGGACGGCACCCCGTGGCCCGCCCGTCTGCAGCGCGCCGCGCTCAGGGGCGGCCCGGCCGGCCGCAACGCCGACCGCGACCTCGACGCCGTGTGTGCCCTCTTCGACACCGCCGCCCGCGCCGAGGAGCGCACCGGCGGCCGCGGAGCCCTGAACTTCCTGGAGGAGCTCGACGCCCAGGACATCGCCGCCGACACCCTCTCCAAGCGGCCCGTACGCCCCGACGCCGTACGCCTGATGACCGCCCACCGCGCCAAGGGGCTCGAATGGGGCCTGGTCGTCGTGGCCGGAGTACAGGAGGGACTCTGGCCCGACCTGCGCCGCCGCGGTTCCCTCCTGGAGGCCGACCGCATCGGCCGGGACGGCATCGCCGAGCCCCTCACCCCCGGCGCCCTCCTCGCCGAGGAGCGACGGCTCTTCTACGTGGCCGCCACCCGCGCCCGCGACCGGCTCGTCGTCACCGCCGTCAAGGCACCCGCCGACGACGGCGACCAGCCCTCCCGGTTCCTCACCGAACTCGGCGTCGAGCCGAAGGACGTGACCGGCCGCCCCCGCCGCCCCCTCGCCGTGGCCGCCCTCGTCGCCGAACTGCGCGCCACCACCGTCGACCCCGACGCGTCCCCCGCCCTGCGTGACGCCGCCGCCCGGCGTCTCGCCCGGCTCGCCGCGCTCACCGACGACGAGGGGCAGCCACTCGTACCCGCCGCCCACCCCTACCGCTGGTGGGGCCTGTACGAGCCGACCCACACCGCCGTCCCCCTCCGGGACCGGGACCACCCCGTCGCGCTCTCCGGCAGCGCCCTCGACCAGCTCGCGAACACCTGCGCCCTCCAGTGGTTCCTGGGGCGCGAGGTCAAGGCGGACGCCCCCGCCACCGCCGCGCAGGGGTTCGGCAACGTCGTCCACGTCCTCGCCGACGAGGTGGCCTCCGGCCGCACCCCCGCCGACCTGGCCGTCCTCATGGAGCGGCTCGACTCCGTCTGGGACGCGCTCGCCTTCGACGCCCCCTGGAAGTCCGCCCAGGAGAAGGAGCACGCGCGCGTGGCGCTGGAGAGGTTCCTGCGCTGGCACGTCATGGACCGCGCGGGCCGCACCCCCGCCGCCACCGAGCACGATTTCGACGTCACCCTGGAAGCGGGGGAGTACGAGGTACGGATCCGAGGCTCCATGGACCGCGTCGAGGCCGACGAGCACGGCCGGGCCTACGTCGTCGACTTCAAGACCGGCAAGTCCGCCCCCACCAGGGACGAGGTCGCCCGCCACCCGCAGCTCGCCGTGTACCAGCTCGCCGTCCGCGAGGGCGCCGTCGACGAGGTCTTCGGCGGCCGCCGGCCCGAGCCCGGCGGCGCCGAGCTCGTCCAGCTGCGCCAGGCCGCGCCGAAGAAGGAGGGCGGGGAGCGGCTGCCCAAGGTGCAGGCGCAGGAGCCGCTCAGCGGGGAGTGGGCCGGCGAACTGCTCGCGACCGCCGCCGGCCGCGTACTGGACGAACGTTTCACCCCCTCCACCGGCAAGCACTGCGACCACTGCGCGTTCCGGGCCTCGTGCAGCGCCCGGCCCGAGGGCCGCCACATCGTGGAATGAGAACTGTCAGTGGGGCCGGTTAGCCTCGTTGACCGTGACCCCTCGCCTGACCGACCCCGAGCAACTCAAGGAGCTCCTCGGCATCCCGTTCACCCCGGAGCAGACGGCCTGCATCACCGCGCCGCCCGCCCCGCAGGTCATCGTGGCCGGCGCCGGTTCCGGCAAGACCACGGTGATGGCCGCCCGGGTGGTCTGGCTGGTCGGCACGGGCCAGGTCGCCCCCGAGCAGGTCCTCGGCCTGACGTTCACCAACAAGGCCGCCGGCGAGCTGGCCGAGCGCGTCCGCAGGGCACTCGTCCGGGCCGGGGTGACCGACCCGGACGTCATCGACCCGGACAATCCGCCCGGCGAACCGCGCATCTCCACGTACCACGCCTTCGCCGGGCAGCTCCTCACCGACCACGGCCTGCGCATCGGTCTGGAGCCCACCGCCCGCCTCCTCGCCGACGCCACCCGCTACCAGCTCGCCGCCCGGGTGCTGCGCGAGGCGCCCGGACCGTACCCCGCCCTGACCAAGTCCTTCCCCACCCTCGTCAGCGACCTGCTCGCCCTCGACGCCGAGCTCGCCGAGCACCTCGTACGCCCCGCCGACCTCCTCCGCCACGACGCGGAACTGCTCGCCGCCCTCGCGGGCGCCCGCCTCACCAACGCCGACCTCCGCAAGGTCCCGGAGGCCGCCGCCGCCCGCCGCGAGCTCACCGACCTCGTGATTCGGTACCGCGCGGCCAAGCGCGAGCGCGACCTGCTCGACTTCGGCGACCAGATCGCGCTCTCCGCCGAGCTGGCCCTCACCCGGCCCGAGGCGGGCGCGATCCTGCGGGACGAGTTCCGGGTCGTGCTCCTGGACGAGTACCAGGACACGTCCGTCGCACAGCGGCTCCTGCTGTCCGGACTGTTCGGCGGAGGCACCGGACACCCGGTCACCGCCGTGGGCGACCCTTGCCAGGCGATCTACGGGTGGCGCGGCGCGTCCGTGGCGAACCTGGACGACTTCCCCGAGCACTTCCCGTACGCGGACGGGGCCCCCGCCGGCCGCTTCTCGCTCAGCGAGAACCGCCGCAGCGGCGGCCGTCTCCTGGACCTCGCCAACGGGCTCGCCGAGCCGTTGCGCGCCATGCACGCGGGCGTGGAGGCACTGCGACCGGCGCCCGGAGCGGAGCGCGACGGCACCGTCCGGATCGCCCTGCTGCCCACCCAGGCGGAGGAGCTGGCCTGGCTGGCCGACTCCATCGCCCACCTCGTACGCACGGGCAAGGAACCCGGGGACATCGCCGTCCTGTGCCGCACCGCGACCGACTTCCCCGAGATCCAGGCCGCCCTGGTCGCGAGGGACGTACCCGTCGAGGTCGTGGGCCTGTCCGGACTGCTGCACCTGCCGGAGGTCGCCGACCTGGTGGCGGTCTGCGACGTCCTCCAGGACCCGGGCGCCAACGCCTCGCTCGTACGGCTGCTCACCGGGCCCCGCTGGCGGATCGGCGCCCGCGACCTGGCCCTGCTCGGCCGCCGCGCCCGGCTCCTGGTGCACCGTTCCCGGGACGACGGGGCCACGGATTCCGACGAGCGCCTGGCGGCGGCGGTCGAAGGCGTGGACCCGGCCGAGGTGGTGTCGCTCGCCGACGCCCTGGACACCTTCCTCGAACCGGCCGGGGCGGACGACGGCCTGCCGTTCTCCGCCGAGGCGCGGGTACGGTTCGCCCGGCTCGCCACCGAGCTGCGCGACCTGCGGCGCTCCCTGGCCGACCCCCTGATGGACGTCCTGCACCGGATCCTGGGCGCGACCGGCCTGGAGGTCGAGCTGTCCGCCTCCCCGCACGCCCTGGCGGCCCGCCGCCGGGAGACGCTCTCGAACTTCCTCGACATAGCGGCCGGTTTCGCCTCGCTGGACGGCGAGGCGACCCTGCTGGCCTTTCTGGGCTTCCTGCGCACGGCCGCCCAGTACGAGAAGGGACTGGACAACGCCCTGCCGGGTGGCGAGAACACCGTCAAGGTGCTGACCGCCCACAAGTCCAAGGGCCTGGAGTGGGACGTCGTCGCCGTCCCGGGCCTGGTGGCCTCCCAGTTCCCCAGCGCCAGGTCCCGCGAGTCGTGGACCTCCCAGCCGCAGGTCCTCCCGCACGCGCTGCGCGGTGACTCCCCGACCCTCCCGGCGGTCGACGACTGGGACGCCCCGTCGCTGAAGGCGTTCAAGGAGGCGATGAAGGACCATCAGCACACCGAGGAGCTGCGCCTGGGGTACGTGACCTTCACCCGTCCCCGTTCCCTCCTGCTGGGCTCGGCCCACTGGTGGGGCCCCTCGCAGAAGCGGCCGCGGGGCCCGTCCCCGTTCCTGCACGCGCTGTACGATCACTGCGCGGCGGGCTCCGGTGAGATCGAGGCCTGGGCGGACGAACCGGACGAGGACGCCGAGAACCCTATGCTCCAGGAGGCCACGGCCGACCACGCCTGGCCGCTGCCTCTGGACCCCGCCTCACTGACCCGGCGCCGCGCGGCCGCCGACAAGGTCATGGAGTACCTGGACTCCCTGCCGGAGCCCTCACAGGCCGACGCCCCGGCCGTCGAGTTCGCCGACCCGGACGTCCCGGGCCGCGACCACCAGGACGCGGACCACCTCGGCCACTCCGGGCATCCGGGTCGCCCCGGCGTGCCCGACCACGAGTATCCCGGCCACCCCGACCCCGACGAGGCGTGGCCCGACGACCTCGCCGACCTGGCCGACCTCGCCGACTGGGACGCCTGGTCCGCCGAGTCGCCCGGCGGCCCCCTGCCCGCCGCCGGGGGCGGAGAGGGCACCGGTCCCGAGGGCACCGGCACCGCCCACCAGCCGTACGTCCCCGCCCCCCGCCCCGCCGCGTCCGACGCCCCGGGGGACGCCGGAGGCGCGTTCCACCCGCGCCCGCTCGAGGAGGAGCGCCGCACGACCGGGGAGCCCCTCATGCCCGGGGAGCGCCTCACGCCCGGGGAGTCCCGCACGACCGGGGAGCGCCTCACGCCCGAGGAGGCCCGCGCCATCGCCTCCTGGGACCGCGACCTCGACGCCCTCACCGGGGAGCTCCTCCGCGCCCGCGCCACCACCCGTGACGTCCTCCTCCCGGCGTCCCTGTCCGCCTCCCAGCTGCTGCGCCTGGCCGCCGACCCGGACGGCTTCGCGCAGGAGCTGGCCCGCCCCATGCCGCGCCCCCCTCAGCCCGCCGCCCGGCGCGGGACACGGTTCCACGCCTGGGTGGAGGCCCGGTTCGAGGAGCTGCCACTGCCGATGCTGGGCCCCGACGAACTGCCCGGCGGGGAGGTGTACGCCGATGAGCCGGAGATCGCCGACGAGCGGGACCTGGCCGCGCTGAAGGAGGCGTTCGAGAACACCGTCTACGCCCACCGCACACCCCATCGCGTGGAGGCGCCGTTCCAGCTCGCCCTCGCCGGCCGGGTCGTCCGCGGCCGTATCGACGCCGTCTACCGCGACGTCGACCCGGACACCGGCGCCGTGACGTACGAGATCGTCGACTGGAAGACCAACCGCTCCCGTACCGCGGACCCCCTCCAGCTCGCGGTGTACCGGCTCGCCTGGGCCGAGCAGCACGGGCTGCCGCTCGAGGCGGTGACGGCAGCCTTCGTCTACGTACGCACGGGAGAAGTCGTCCGCCCGGACGACCTCCCCGGACGCGACGCGATCGAGCGCGTCCTGCTCCGTGGGACGGCCGGCGGGACGCCCCCCGGTGCCGGATAGGCTCGGGGCATGAGCGACACCCCGGACAGCGCCGTCCAGACCGTACGTGCATACATAGAGCAGCACCGCGCCGCCTTCCTCGACGACCTCGTCGAGTGGCTGCGCATCCCGTCCGTGTCGGCGCAGCCCGTGCACGCCCCGGACGTACGGCGCAGCGCCGAGTGGCTCGTGGGGAAGCTCGGGGAGACCGGTTTCCCGGTCGCCGAGGTGTGGGAGACGGACGGTGCCCCGGCGGTCTACGCCGAGTGGCCCTCCGGCGAGGAGGACGCTCCCACCGTCCTGGTCTACGGCCATCACGACGTCCAGCCGGCCGCCCGCGAGGACGGCTGGGACACCGACCCCTTCGAGCCGGTGATCCGCGGGAACCGGCTCCACGCGCGCGGTGCCGCCGACGACAAGGGCCAGGTGTTCTTCCACACCCTGGGTGTGCGCGCGCATCTCGCGCTGACCGGTCGTACCGCCCCCGCCGTCAACCTCAAGCTGCTGGTGGAGGGTGAGGAGGAGTCCGGCTCCCCGAACTTCCGGGCGCTGGTCGAGCGTCACCGCGACCGTCTCGCCGCGGACGCCGTGGTCGTCTCGGACACGGGCATGTGGTCGGAGACGACGCCCACCGTGTGCACCGGCATGCGCGGCCTGGCGGACTGCGAGATCGAGCTGTACGGACCGGACCAGGACATCCACTCCGGATCCTTCGGCGGCGCCGTGCCGAACCCGGCCACAGTGGCCGCCCGTATCGTCGCCGCGCTCCACGACGAGCACGAGCAGGTCACGATCCCCGGCTTCTACGACGGCGTCGCGGCGCTCACCGGCGCCGAGCGAGAACTGATCGCGGAGTTGCCCTTCGACGAGGACGCCTGGCTGACGACCGCCAAGTCGTACGGGACGCTGGGCGAGGCGGGCTACTCCACCCTGGAGCGGGTGTGGGCCCGCCCGACCGCCGAGGTCAACGGCATCGGCGGCGGCTACCAGGGCCCCGGCGGCAAGACGATCATCCCCTCGTCCGCACGACTGAAGCTGTCGTTCCGCCTGGTCTCCGGCCAGGACCCCTCCGCGATCGAGGTGGCCGTACGCGCATGGGTGGGCGCCCGCGTCCCGGCCGGCGTCCGCCACAAGATCACCTTCGGTGCGCCGACCCGACCGTGCCTGACGCCCCTCGACCACCCGGCCCTCCAGTCGGTCGTACGGTCGATGAGCCGGGCCTTCGACGGCGCGAAGATCCGCTTCACCCGCGAGGGCGGTTCGGGCCCCGCCGCTGACCTCCAGGACGTACTGGACGCGCCGGTGCTGTTCCTGGGCATCTCCGTGCCGTCCGACGGCTGGCACGCGCCGAACGAGAAGGTGGAGCTGGACCTGCTGCTCAAGGGCGTGGAGACAGCCGCCCACCTGTGGGGCGACCTGTCCGATGCCCTCCGCTGAGCCGCACCCGCCCAACGGCACCCAGCTGAACAGACACCCAGGAGAACCCATCCACCGGGGGAGTTGGAAGCACAGTGACCACCATCAGTAACGAGGCCCTGTACCGTCCGATCGGCCTCACCGCCCCGAGCGGCATCGACCGCGCGGCCCACCACCGTCTCGACGAGGCGTGGCTGGCCGCGGCGTGGAGCCACCCGACGACCCGGGTCTTCGTGGTGTCCGGCGGCCAGACCCTGATCGACGACACCCCCGACGGCCGCACCGAACTGGTCATGACCCCCGCCTTCGAGGCGCCCGTCACCGAGACCCACCGGTACTTCCTGGGCACGGACGAGGAGGGCGTCAGCTACTTCGCGCTGCAGAAGGACTCCCTGCCCGGCCGCATGGACCAGTCAGCGCGGCCGGCCGGTCTGCGCGAGGCCGGGCTGCTGCTGTCCCCGCGTGACGCGGGGCTCATGGTGCACGCGGTGGCGCTGGAGAACTGGCAGCGCCTGCACCGCTTCTGCTCGCGCTGCGGCCAGCGCACGGTGATCGCGGCAGCCGGTCACATCCGCCGCTGCCCGGCCTGCGGCGCCGAGCACTACCCGCGTACCGACCCGGCGGTGATCATGCTGGTGACGGACGAGGAGGACCGGGCGCTGCTGGGCCGGCAGGTCCACTGGCCGGAGGGCCGCTTCTCGACGCTGGCGGGCTTCGTCGAGCCGGGCGAGTCGATCGAGCAGTCGGTGGCCCGGGAGGTCTTCGAGGAGGCCGGTGTGACGGTCGGCGAGGTGGAGTACGTCGCCAGCCAGCCGTGGCCGTTCCCCTCCAGCCTGATGCTGGGCTTCATGGCGCGGGCGACATCGTCCGAGATCGACGTGGACGGCGACGAGATCGAGGAGGCCCGCTGGTTCTCCCGGGAAGAGCTGCGGGCCGCGTTCGAGTCCGGCGAGGTGCTTCCCCCCTACGGAATCTCGATCGCGGCCCGTCTGATCGAGCTCTGGTACGGCAAGCCGCTGCCGAAGCCCGGGAACGTGGTGTAGCGGCGGTCGCCGATCAGGCGCCGATCTTCTGCTTCACCTGGGCAAGCGAGGGGTTCGTCAGCGTCGTCCCGTCCGCGAAGAGCACGGTCGGGACGGTCTGGTTGCCCCCGTTGGCCTTCTCCACGAACGCGGCCGACTCCGGGTCCTGCTCGATGTTGACCTCGGTGTACGCGATGCCTTCACGGTCCATCTGGCTCTTCAGCCGCCGGCAGTAACCGCACCACGTCGTGCTGTACATCGTCAGGCTGCCCTGCATCGTCTGCGCTCCTCGGTGTCGCTGGGGGTGGGTGCCTCGGGGCACCAGGAAGCAGAACGTACATCTCGGCGCCACCATTCCCGCACGAACCGGCCCCACCATTCCCGGATTAGTACGACCGCGGTGCCGGCCCTGTGGACAACCGTCCCGTCCGCCTCGGGCGACCTGGCAGCATGGCAGGGTGACAGCAGCAACGCACTCCACTCTCTTCCCGCAGGTACCGGGCCCGAGCCAGTTCATGGCGCCGCCCCGGGATGCCGACGCGGTGCTCGACGGGCTGGACCCCGAGCAGCGCGAGGTGGCGACCGCCCTGCACGGTCCGGTGTGCGTCCTGGCGGGCGCCGGCACGGGCAAGACCCGCGCGATCACCCACCGCATCGCGTACGGCGTCCGTGCGGGCATACTCCAGCCGAGCAGTGTGCTGGCCGTCACCTTCACCAACCGCGCCGCCGGCGAGATGCGCGGCCGGCTGCGGCAGCTCGGCGCCGGTGGCGTCCAGGCGCGTACGTTCCACTCGGCCGCCCTCCGGCAGCTCCAGTACTTCTGGCCGAAAGCCGTCGGTGGCGAACTGCCCAGGCTGCTGGAGCGGAAAGTCCAGCTGGTCGCGGAGGCGGGCGCCCGGTGCCGCATCCGGCTCGACCGCAATGAGCTGCGGGACGTCACGAGCGAGATCGAGTGGGCCAAGGTCACCCAGACCGTCCCGGCCGACTACCCGGCGGCGGTCGCCAAGGCACAGCGGGACGCCCCGCGAGACCCCGCCGAGATCGGCCAGATCTATGCCATGTACGAGCAGCTGAAGCGGGACCGCTCGGCCATCGACTTCGAGGACGTCCTGCTGCTGACCGTCGGCATCCTCCAGGACCGGCACGACATCGCCGACCGGATCCGCAGCCAGTACCAGCACTTCGTGGTGGACGAGTACCAGGACGTGTCACCGCTCCAGCAGCGCCTGCTCGACCTGTGGCTCGGAGACCGCGACAACCTGTGCGTCGTGGGCGACGCCAGCCAGACGATCTACTCCTTCACCGGCGCCACCCCCGACCACCTGCTGAACTTCCGCACCCGGCACCCCAACGCCACCGTGGTCAAGCTGGTCCGCGACTACCGCTCGACACCCCAGGTCGTCCACTTGGCCAACGGGCTGCTCGCCCAGGCCCGCGGCCGTGCCGCCGAGCACCGCCTGGAGCTGATCTCCCAGCGGGACCCTGGTCCCGAACCCGTCTACGCCGAGTACGCCGACGAACCGGCCGAGGCCGAGGGCACCGCCCGCCGCGTCCGCGACCTGATCGCCGCCGGCGTCCCGGCGGGCGAGATCGCCGTTCTCTACCGGATCAACGCCCAGTCGGAGGTCTACGAGCAGGCCCTCGCCGACGCGGGCGTGCCCTACCAGCTGCGCGGCGCCGAGCGCTTCTTCGAGCGCGCCGAGGTACGGGAAGCGGGCGTCGCCCTGCGCGGCGCCGCCCGGGCCGGGGGTAACGACTCCCTGCTGGACGACGTCGAGGATCTGCCCTCGCAGGTGCGGGCCGTACTGTCCACCAAGGGCTGGACCAGCGAGCCGCCGACCGGCTCGGGTGCGGTCCGTGACCGCTGGGAGTCCCTGTCGGCGCTGGTCCGGCTCGCCGAGGACTTCGCGCGCGCCCGGCCCGGGGCGACCCTCGGCGACCTGGTCGCGGAGCTCGACGAGCGGGCCGCCGCCCAGCACGCGCCCACGGTGCAGGGCGTCACCCTCGCCTCGCTGCACTCCGCCAAGGGCCTGGAATGGGACGCCGTGTTCCTCGTCGGCCTCACCGAGGGCATGGTGCCGATCACCTACGCCAAGACCGACGAGCAGGTCGAGGAGGAGCGGCGCCTGCTGTACGTGGGCGTCACCCGCGCCCGGCTCCACCTCTCGCTCTCCTGGGCGCTCGCCCGTACCCCGGGTGGCCGCGCCTCGCGTCGTCCGACCCGGTTCCTGACCGGGCTGCGCCCCGGCTCCGCCGCACCGGGGGCCCGTACCGCGGGGGGAGGTGCCGGTGTCGAGCGGGGCGGCGGTGCGGTGGCGGTCACGCGGCGCGGGCGCCGTGGGCCGGTGCGGTGCCGGGTGTGCGGCGCGACGCTCACCGACGCGGGCGAGATGAAGCTGACGCGCTGCGAGGACTGCCCGTCCGACATGGACGAGGGCCTGTACGAGCGGCTGCGGGAGTGGCGCTCGGGGCAGGCGAAGCAGCTCGGCCAGCCCCCGTACTGCGTCTTCACCGACAAGACGCTGATGGCGATCGCCGAGACCGTCCCCGCCACGGACGGCGAGCTGGCTCGCATCTCCGGTGTCGGTGTCCGCAAGCTCGACCGCTTCGGCGCCGATGTTCTCGCCATCTGCGCAGGTCAGGAGCGTGATCAGGATGGCGAGGAGGACTGATCCAAACTCGGCGGAAAAATAGTTTGCGCCCGCCCCGTCAAGCCCCATAGGTTCTTAACCACGGAAACAGCGGCTTCTCCGAAGCCCTCGCTTCGTGCTGTACTTATCCGAATACGTGCGGGACCGGTTCCGACCGATCCCCTCCCGAGACGCCGAGAGGAGGCGATTCCAGTGATCAGCATCAACAGCAGCTCCGTCAGCACCACCGCCAAAATGACCGATCGCGCGGTCGTCTCCGTCTGCCCGCTCGGCCTCTCCGGTTCGGCGCTCATCAGCACCGGTCTGCCCGGCTTCGCAGCCGTGCGTCCTGCCACCCTCCTGGCGGCTCTCCCCGTCCGGGAGCGCAGTGAGCGACCGACCAAGGCACTGGAAGCAGGAGTAGCAGCAGGCAGGGCCCAGGCCTATGCCTTTGCGGCGACCGGTGCCGAAACCAAGACGCAGACGCAGCAGCACCACACGATGTGGGCCTTCCGTGGGCTCGAACCCTGGAGTGATCCAGCCTGATCCAGGATCAGGCCGGCGCCTTCAGGGCCGCGGAACCCCACCCGGGATCCGCGGCCCTTCTGTTTTGCCCGAACGGGCGAAGTGGAGCGAAGGAGCCTCGGGACGACGCAGTACCCGGTACCAGCCCACCGGCCAACAGGCCGGACCGACCAGACGAGGAAAACGAAACCGTGCAACTCGAAGCGCACGCCCCGTCCGTACCGCCTTCCGAAACGATCACCCCGCCCGGTCTCACGGAGGACCCCGCCTTGACTCCCCTCACCGCGCTCACCGCGCTCGACGACGCCATCGAGAACCTCGGCGTACCCGTCCCCTGCCGTTCCTACGACCCGGAGGTCTTCTTCGCCGAGTCGCCGGCCGACGTCGAGTACGCCAAGTCGCTGTGCCGTACGTGCCCGCTTGTGGAGGCCTGCCTCGCCGGCGCCAAGGAGCGGCGCGAGCCGTGGGGCGTCTGGGGCGGTGAGCTCTTCGTCCAGGGTGTGGTCGTCGCCCGGAAGCGGCCCCGTGGCCGCCCGCGCAAGAACCCGGTCATGGCATGAACGTCCGAGCCGGAACCATCGACCGCCCCCACACGCACGATCCCCAGAAGCAGGCCCCGATGACCTCTTCCACCAGCGAGCCGTCCGGCTCCGCGACCCCAGTCTTCAGCACCGTCGGCGCGACCGCCTCGCGTCAGAACAGGAACCGTGAAATGCAACTCCTCCAAGAAGCCTTGGCTCGTGCCCATATGCATCAGCGCATGGCGGAAGCCGACGCGGAACGCCAGGCCCTGCGCCTGGTCGCCGCCCGGCGCATGCAGCGCCGCGCCGAGCGCGTGTCCCTGCGTGCCCGCCGCGCGCTGGCCATGGCCGTCATGAACTAGTGCCGACGCGGCACTGATCCCCATGTGGGGGCCGGTCCTGACGGGCCGGCCCCCGCGGTGCGTTGCGCGCGGCCCGGGCCGCCCGGCGGTTATCGTCCCGTGGTGAACGAGCGGATCTCTCCCCCCTCACAGCCGGGTGTGCGTGACGTGGTGTGCTCCCGCTGCGGCGCGGCCGCCGACAGCCTTCCGGTGACCTGGACCTGTTCCGTCGAGAACGGCGGCCGCCTGTACTTCTGCGACGACTGCGCCCGGACCCACCTGAGAGCCATCGAGAGCAGACTCGACTCCTCCTGGTGGGGACCCCCACCGCGGCCGACCACCGGGTGGCCGGCCGCAGGCGGGCGGGCTTGTCCCGCGGCGAGGCACGGTCAGGCGTGCGCCTCCACCGGGGCCGGATCCGCATCGTCCTCGGGCAGGAAGCCGGGCAACCACGACTCCAGCTCTTCGCGCATCCGGACCGTCGCGTTCAGCTGGCACAGCACCCCGATGGTGCTCAACGTCACCCGGTGGATCAGCAGGTACGACGGCGGCAGGTTGAGCCGCTTGCCCAACTGGTGCGCGGGAGAGCGCATATCGGCGAGCCGGGCGGCCTGGCCGCGTATCCAGTCGCGGGTGAAGGTGAACGCGTCGGCCTCCGCCGGCTTGATGATCGGCAGGAGGTACTCCAGGACGGCGTCCGGGTCGAGATCGATGGTCTCCTTGACGAACCCCTCCTCCCGGAGCAGTTCATACACACCCTCCGAGTCGCCCTCCAGGGCCATCCGCAGGGAGGCCCCGATGGTTTCCGGCAGACCGCCGGGCAGCCGGTCCACGGTGCCGAAGTCCAGCACACCGAGCCGCCAGCCCGCGACGTCCTCCTCGTCGGCCTCGTCCGGCAGCAGCCGGAAGTTCCCCGGATGCGGGTCCGCGTGCAGCAGGCCGGTCCGCGCCGGGCCGGAGAAGAGGAACCGCGCGAGCAACTGTCCGGCCCTGTCGCGCTGTTCCGGCGTGCCGTCCGCGATGACCTCGGCCAGTGGTATCCCGTCGATCCACTCGGTCACCAGCACCTGATCGGAATGGTGCACCACACCCGGCACCACCACATCCGGATCGTCCACGAACACTTCGGCGTGCTCCCGCTGGGCCGCCGCCTCCAGACCGTAGTCCAGCTCCTCGGCCACCCGGTCCCGCAGCTCCGCGATCAGCGGCTTGATGTCCATGCCCGGCACCAGCGGCCCCAGCATCCGGGCGAACCGGCTCAGCTGCGTGAGGTCCGACAGCAGTGCCTCGCCCGCGCCCGGGTACTGCACCTTCACCGCCACCCGGCGCCCGTCGTGCCACACCGCCCGGTGCACCTGGCCGATCGAAGCGGCCGCCGACGGCTTGTCCTCGAACTCCAGGAACAGCTCGCGCCACTCGCCGCCCAGCCGCTCCCGCAGTACCGAGTGGACCGTGCGGGTCGGCATGGGCGGAGCCGCCTCCTGGAGCTTGGTCAGCGCCGCCCGGTAGGGACCGGCCATCTCCTCGGGCAGCGCCGCCTCGAACACGGACAGCGCCTGACCGAGCTTCATCGCACCGCCCTTCAGCTCCCCAAGTACACGGAACAGCTGGTCCGCCGTGCGCTGTTGCAGCTCACGGGCCACCATCTCCGCGGGCTTGCCGCCGATCCGCTTGCCCAGCCCCCATGTGGCCCGGCCGGCGAAGCCCAGGGGCAACGCGGCCAACTTGACGGTACGGGTTACCGCCTTCCGGGGTAGATCAGACATACGCCCCTCCAAATCCCAGACTGCCGTGCCGCGTTTGCCGTACGCGTCGCTTCGCCGACCGCGGTTACCCGGCCATTGTGTCCTGCTCGCTCGCGGGCACGGAGGCGCGCATCCCCTCCGGTCTCCGGCCAGCCCCGCAGGGACAGCCCGCATGAGGCGACATCCGCTCCGCGCGCCACTCCAGCAACGGCAGCGACGCCTCCCAGCGGGCGCCCGTGCTCGCCGGGAGCTCCCCGTCCAGAAAGGACACCGCATGCGCCGCCGCGAGCCCCGCCACCGAAGCGGCCAGGCCCTGGTCGCACGCCGGGACTCTGCTCCGGCGCCCCGAACGCCACTGCGCCAGCATCCGCGGCCACGCCGGGTCCCGGTCGGACCGCTCCAGCTCCACGCAGCCCGCGCAGGCGGTGCCGCCGGGCAGCACCAGCGGGCCCACCACACCCGTCGCCTCGATCACCCCGGCGTACAGGTGAGGAGTGCCGGTGGCCACCCAGTCGTCGGCGGGCACCGGGTCGGGGGCGTACGCCGCCAGGCCGTCCCGCGGAGCGACCACGACCAGTGACAGCCCGGGCTCCGACCCCGCCGCCCCGCCGTCCCGCGCCGCGCGGCCACCCGGGGCCGACCGCCCCACCAGCCGCCGGGCAGCCGCGTCGCGTCGCTCACCCACCGCTTCCGCGGGCAGCCCACCGGGCGTCACGTCCCACGGTTCGACGCACCCACCGTCCCGTACCTCCACCCGGCCCACCCCCGAGGCCGACAGCAGAGCGGCGATGCTCGCGCCCACCCGCCCGGCGCCCCTCACCTGCACCCGCATGCCCCGCCGCGCCGCCAGGCGCCGCGCGGCACCGCCCGGCTCGCGGTGGACGACGGACAGTGACCCCAGATCGGCGCGCAGCCGGTCGAATGCGCCGCCCTCCTTCCGCAACGCGTCGGCCGCGGGGCCGCCGGACGCCGCGTCGTCCAGCAGCCCCGCCTCCGCCAGCCGGTCCAGCAGTGCTTCCAGCCGCCCGTCCGGCAACCCCAGGGCCCGCGCCTCCTCGCGCAGCAGCGGCAGCCCCCGCGTCCCGTCGAAGAGCGTGAGCAGACTGCCCGTGGTCGTGTCCACCGGACCGACCACCACCGCGTGCGCCGGCGCCGCCCCGAACTGCACGAACTGCAGATTCCGCCAAGCGCGTCGCAACGCCGGCTTCAGCATCGGATGCATATCCGCCCCCCGTGATCCTCATCGACCGTCGGCGATCTCTGGCGAACTCCGGCGATCTTCGTTGATCTCCCGGCGTCAGAATGCCCCGGCGCCGGCCGCCGCCGCGGAAAGTTGTCCACAGGCCGGAGCATTAGTCGTTCAAATGGTGCAGGCTGTGGATGGATCAGACGCGAACCGTTCGGGAGGCGGGACTTCCCCCGCTGACAGCGGGTAACGTCGGGGCGTGCCCGCCGACCCTCAGCGCAGTCCGACAAACGGCCCGCCCCGCAGCGCGGGGACGAGTGCGGTCGAGGTCCGCAGGAGCTCCCGTCGCAACCGGACCGTGTCCGCCTACCGTGAGGGCGACCGGACCATCGTGCTCATCCCCGCCCGGATGTCGGAGGCGGAGGAGCGGCGCTGGGTGAACGTGATGCTCGACAAGCTCGCCGCCCAGGAGAGCAAGCGCGTCCTCGGCGACACGGAGCTGACCGAGCGGGCGGAGCGCCTGTCCGCCCAGTACTTCGACGGCAGGGCGAGACCGACGTCCGTGCGGTGGGTGACCAATCAGAACACCCGGTGGGGCTCCTGCACCCCGGCGGAGGGCAGCATCCGCCTGTCGCACCGGCTGCAGGGCATGCCGGAGTACGTCGTCGACTACGTACTCGTCCACGAGCTGGCCCATCTGCTGGTCCCCGGGCACGGGCCGCGGTTCTGGCGGCTGCTCGAGGCGTACCCCCGCACCGAGCGGGCCCGCGGTTACCTCGAGGGAGTCGTCGCGGCGGCCCGGCTGCCGCACCGCCCGAACGCTCACGGAGAGTGACGTTCGTCGATCCTGTACCGAAACAGTCCCGGCTTGGCTCATTGTCGTCGCCAGCCGTTAGCCTGGCGCGACGTGTTCAGCATCGGGATGGGGGACGGTCGTTACGCATGGCCAGGGAATTCCAACGGGGCCACAAGGCCAGGATCAGCGATCTCACACCCGGAACCGACCTGTACGTGGGCGTGCAGATCGCCGGTCCAGGTCTGACCTTCGACATCAGCTGCTTCGGCCTGGATGCCGATGACCAGCTCTCGGACGACCGGTATTTCGTCTTCTTCAACCAGCCGAAGTCGCCCGAGGGGTCCATTCAGCTGCTCGGCGCGCAGGCCGGTGACACCGAGTCCTTCCGTGTCACGCTCGACCGCGTCCCGCCGCACGTCCACAGGCTGTCCTTCACCGCGACGATCGACGGTGCCGGGCAGATGTCGCAGGTGGGACCCGGTTACCTCCGTATTGTCGCGGGCGGCGAGGAGGTCGCCCGGTACGCGTTCGACGGCTCGGAGTTCAGCACCGAGCGCGCGGTGATGCTCGGGGACTTCTACCTCAAGGACGTATGGCGGTTCGCCGCCGTGGGGCAGGGCTTCGACGGGGGGCTGGAGGCGCTGCTGAGGAACTTCGGCGGTGAGGTCGCCGAGGAGGAGCCCGCCGTTCCGCAGCAGCCGGCGCAGGCCGCGGCGCCGTCCTTCGCACCCCCGCCGTTCGCCGCGCCCGCCGCCCCGGTCGCGCCGCAGGCGCCGCAGCCCGCGCCGTCGTTCGGCGTCCCCGCCGCCCCGGCCCCCGCCCCCGCCCCCGCCCCCGCGCCGACCCCCGCGCAGCCCGTGCACACCGCGCCGACGCTCGCCGCTCCGATGGCGCCGGCCGCGCCGACCCCGCCGCCCGGCGCCCCGTCGGCGTACGGCCAGCCGCCCCAGCAGCCGGCCGCGCCCCAGCAGCCGCAGTACGGCCAGGTCCCGGGCCAGCCGCCGCCGCACGGAGCCCCGCCCTACGGCCAGCCCGCGCCCGCGCCTTACGGCCAGCAGTACGCCCAGCCCTACGGCCACCAGCCGCACATGGGCACGTCTCCCGGCGGGATGCCGCCCGGTATGCCCCAGGGCGTTCCCCAGGGCGCCCCGCAGACCGGTGCCGGACTGGAGGCCGCGCTCCAGAAGTACCGCGAGACCGCCACCGGCCAGCGCTGGACTCCGCAGAACCAGCAGCTCATGCGGGTCGACCTCGCCATGGGCGGCACGCCCGTCCTGGCCCGCCAGGGCAGCATGGTCATGTACCAGGGCAAGGTCGACTTCGGCTACAAGGGCGCCGGTTTCTCCAGCCGTATCGTCGGCAACGCCACGGGCCAGGAGATGCAGCTGATGCGCTGCACCGGACGAGGCCAGGTGTTCCTCGCCGAGAACGGCGCCCAGCTGCACCCCATCGAGCTCCAGGGCGACGGCATCTGCGTCTCCGCCGAGAACGTTCTCGCCTTCGACGAGTCGCTGCAGTACGAGGTCCGGCGCATCGAGGGCCACGGCATCCCCGGCGGGGCGCTGTTCACCATGCACTTCCAGGGCACCGGCACGGTCGTCGTGAAGACCCACGGCGTCCCGGTCGTCCTGCCGGTCACCCCGACCACCTTCGCGGACTGCAACGCGGTCGTCGCCTGGTCGGCCGCCTCCCAGGTGATCCTCTCCAGCCAGGTCCGGCTGCGCCGGAACGCCTACCCGGGCCACAGCGGGGAGACCGTCAACCTCCAGTTCCGGGGCGCCCCCGGCAACTTCATCGTCGTCCAGCCCTACGAGGTCTGAAGGAGCCCGAACAATGAACCAGCAACTCGCGGGCTTCGCCCCGACCCCTGTCGTGGCCCGGATGGAGAACCACGGCAGCCACATGCTCAAGGTCGCCATGGCCTCCGGCCAGGACCTGTACGCACGCACCGGCTCCGTCGTCGCCTACGAGGGCTTCGTCCAGTACGAGCCGAACCCGCCCGCCGTCCGCCAGATCGCCTCCCAGTGGGTGACCGGCGAGGGCGCACCGGTCATGAAGTGCTCCGGCGACGGTCTGCTCTACCTGGCCGACTACGGCGCCGACGTCGTCGTCATCAACCTCGACAACGACGGGCTCTCCGTCAACGGAACCAATGTGCTGGCTTTCGACGCCCACCTCCAGTGGGGCGCCGAAAGGGTCAAGGGCATGGCCAAGTTCGCCGGGCAGGGCCTGTGGAACGTCCGGTTCGCCGGCACCGGCTGGGTCGCCCTGACGTCGCGGGGCACCCCTGTCGTGGTCGACTGCGGCCGCGGCGAGGACGAGACGTACGTCGACCCCGACGCGCTCGTGGCGTGGTCGCCGACGCTGAAGGTCAAGGGCAAGCGCAGCTTCAAGGCCTCCTCCCTGATCGGGCGGGGCAGCGGAGAGGCGTACCAGATGGCCTTCTCGGGGCAGGGCATCGTCGTCGTACAGCCGAGCGAGGACAGCACCGACCGCCTGCGGATCCGGGGCTGAGGGGGAGCGAGAACTACCATGCAAAGCCCGCTTTTCAGCAACACCGAACAGCAGAGCCAGGAGCGGTACGTCGTGCAGAACCCGCAGCTCCTGCGGGTCTCCCTCACCGGCCACGACGACGTCCTCGCCCGCAAGGGCGCCATGGTCGCCTACCAGGGGCTGATCGACTTCGATGGCGAGCACCAGAACAACAACCAGCGCCGCGCCCGCGCCCACACCGGTGAGGGCCTGGACCTGATGCGCTGCTCGGGGCAGGGCACCGTCTACTTCGCCAACCTGGCCCAGTACATCCACGTCGTGGACGTGGACCAGGAGGGCCTCACCGTGGACAGCGCCTATGTGCTGGCGCTGGACTCCACACTGCACACCGAAGTGATCGCCGTGGACAGCCAGTACGGCATCTCCGGCTCCGGCAAGTACCAGCTGAACATCTCCGGCCGGGGCAAGGTCGCCCTGATGACCTCCGGGCAGCCGCTGATGATGCACGTCACGCCGGACAAGTACGTCAACGCCGACGCCGACGCGATCGTCGCCTGGTCGTCGTCGCTGCGCGTACAGATGCAGGCGCAGACCCACTCCTCCCAGGTGCGCCGCCGCCGGGGTACCACCGGGGAGGGCTGGGAGCTGAGCTTCCTGGGCCAGGGCTTCGCGCTCGTCCAGCCCAGTGAGGTCATGCCGCCGCAGAACGCCGGGATCGGGCAGGGCCTCGGCGCCCAGTTCGGGGTCGGTCAGCACGGTGCCCACGCCCAGAACCAGAACAACGCCTGGAACTGACCGGCCCGCATGGGTAAGGGGCGTTCCCCACAGGGACCGCCCCTTACCGATGTCCTGGATGGACCATGTCCTACAGCGCCGCTCGGGCCGCCTCGACCAGCCGGACGACGGACGTGTCGGCCACGGCCGCTACCTCTTCGTAACCGAACCAGCGCAGGTCCAGCGACTCCTCGCTGATCGCCTCCACGGCGTCCGGGGGAGCGATCGCCAGGTACTGCACATCGAGGTGCCAATGGCAGGGCGCCGGAATCGCGTGCCGGTCCAGCCGCACCGGCCCGCCCGGCAGCAGCGCCAGGCCGGGGACACCGGACTCCTCGGTGGCCTCCCGCAGCGCCGCCCCGGCGACCGTCCCGTCGCCCGGCTCGCAGTGGCCGCCCATCTGGAGCCACATGCCCAGCTTCTTGTGCAGGGTCAGCAGCACCCGGTCGCGCTCCGGGTCCACCACGAGCGCGCTGGCCGTCACGTGCCCGGCCTCGCACGCCTTCCACATCCCGTCCGGGTGGGCGGCGAGGTGGTCCAGGTAGACCTGGCGCAGATCCGGCTGGTCCTCGTACCCCTTCAGTACGAGGACGGCGTCGTCGTGCAGGCTCACTTGTCGGAGTCGTCCTCACCCTGGTCGCGCTCGTCCCGCCCGGCGGCCTCGCCGAGCATCTTGTCGAGCTCCGTGAAGTCCAGGTGCTCGCGGTGGACGAAGCCGTCCGGGTCGTCGAGGTCGGACGCCGTCGGCAGCATGTCCGGGTGCGCCCACAGACCGTCCCGGCCGTCGACACCGCGCGCGTCCGTGAGCGACGCCCACAGCCGCGAGGCGTCCCGCAGCCGGCGCGGCCTCAGCTCCAGCCCGATGAGCGTGGCGAAGGTCTGCTCGGCAGGGCCGCCCGAGGCGCGGCGGCGGCGCAGCGTCTCGCGCAGCGCGCCCGCCGACGTCAGCCGGGTCTTGGCGGCCTCGTGCACCACCGCGTCCACCCAGCCCTCGACCAGCGCGAGCGCCGTCTCCAGGCGCGCCAGCGCGGCCTTCTGCTCCGGGGTGTCCTCCGGCTGGAACATGCCCTGCTGGAGGGCTTCCTGCAACTGCTCCGGGTTGGACGGGTCGAGCCCGCCGACCGCGTCCTCGAGCTTGCTGGTGTCGACCTTGATCCCGCCGGCGTACCCCTCGACCGCGCCGAACAGGTGCGAGCGCAGCCACGGCACGTGCGCGAAGAGCCGCTGGTGAGCGGCCTCGCGCAGCGCCAGGTACAGGCGCACCTCGTCCTGGGGCACCCCCAGGTCCCTGCCGAACGCCGCCACGTTCAGCGGCAGCAGCGCGGCCTTGCCGGCCGGCCCCAGGGGCAGCCCGACATCGGTGGAACCGACCACCTCACCGGCGAGGACACCCACGGCCTGGCCGATCTGCTGGCCGAACATGGCGCCGCCCATGGAGCGCATCATGCCGATCAGCGGGCCCGCCATGGCCTGCATCTCCTCCGGCAGCACGTTCCCCATGGCCGCCCCGACCTGCTCGGCGACCGGGTCCACCAGCTGCTGCCAGGCGGGCAGCGTCGCCTCGACCCACTCCGCGCGGCTCCACGCCACGGCGGTGCTCGCCCCCGACGGCAGGGACGTCACGCCGTCCAGCCACAGGTCGGCCAGGCGTACGGCCTCCTCGACGGCCGCCCGCTCGGCCGGGCCGACGCTGGCGTCCTTGGTGCCGTCGGGCGTGCCCTGGGAGACCGTCTGGCGGGCGATCTGCTTGGCCATGTCCCAGTTGACGGGACCGCCCTCATAGCTCAGCATCTGGCCGAGCTGCTGGAAGGCCGCCCCCAGGTCCGTGGGGTTCAGCGAGCCGAACATCGCGGCGAAAGGATTGTCCCCGCCGCCCGGCATGCCGCCGAACCCCCCGAAGGGGTTGCCACCGGCACCCTGGCCACCTTCGGCGGGTCCCTTCTTCTTGCCTTCGTCGCCGTCCTCCGGCTCCTCCGGCGGAAGGCCGAATCCGAATGGGGTGTCACTCACGGGGTTCCTCGGCTCGTAGGGCCGCCGGCTTCCTGCCGACGGCGGCTGCCCGACAACACCACCAGCGTAGACATCCGAGCCGGATGTGGGCTCGGGTGCTCCGCCGGCTCATGGCCTGGGGCAGGATGGACGCCACCTGGTACGTACGCGTCATACACGTACGTACTGAAGACAACCGCTGGAGACGCCCGGTGAGTTCCCCAGATCCGCAGGTTCGCGCAGCGCGAAACCACTCAACCCAGTCCGCCGGCCGAGGCCCCGTCGTCGCGGTCACCGGCGCCGCCTCCGGCCTCGGTGACCTGCTCACCCGGCGCCTCGCCGCGTCCGAGGAGGTCAAGCAGGTCATCGCCATCGACGAGCGCCGCGGCGAGGTCTCCGAGGCGCAGTGGCAGATCCTCGACGTGCGGGATCCGGCGATCGCCGAGAAGCTGCGCGGCGCCGACGTCGTGGTGCATCTGGCGCTCGACCTCGACCTGGAGACCGACGCCGCCGCCCGTACGGCGTACAACGTGCGCGGCACCCAGACCGTGCTGACCGCCGCGGCGGCCGCGGGTGTCCACCGGGTCGTGCTGTGCACCTCCGCCATGGTGTACGGGGCCCTGCCCGACAACGACATCCCGCTCTCCGAGGACGCCGAGCTCCGGGCCACCGCCGAGGCCACCGGTGTGGGTGACCTGCTGGAGATCGAGCGCCTGGCCCGCCGGGCGCCCCGCGCCCACCCGGGCCTGAACGTCACGGTCGTCCGCCCTGCCGTCCTGGTGGGCGGTACCGACACGGCGCTGACCCGGTACTTCGAGTCGCCCCGGCTGCTGGTGGTCGCCGGATCGCGGCCGGCCTGGCAGTTCTGCCACGTCGAGGACCTGGTCAGCGCGCTGGAGTACGCGGCGCTGGAGAAGGTGGAGGGCGAGTTCGTGGTCGGCTGCGACGGCTGGCTGGAGCAGGAGGAGGTCGAGGAGCTGAGCGGCATCCGCCGCATGGAGCTGCCCTCCGCGGTGGCTCTGGGCGCCGCGGCCCGGCTGCACAGGATCGGGCTCACCCCCTCGCCGGCCGGGGACCTGGCGTACACGATGCATCCGTGGGTGGTCAGCGTCGGGCGGCTGCACGACGCGGGCTGGCGGCCGCGGTGGACCAACGAGGAGGTCCTCGCCGCGCTCCTGGAGGAGGTCGAGGGCCGCCATACGGTCGCGGGCCGCCGCCTCGGCCGCAAGGACGCCACGGCGGCGGGTGCCGCCGGCGCGACGGTCGCCCTGCTGGGCACCGCCGCCCTGGTACGCCGGGTCCGCAAGCGGCGGGGTCTGTAGCGGCACCGGAGCGACGCCCTGTAGGAGGCTCCAAGGCGCGCGTGACCGGGCAGGTCGAAAACGCTATTCCGCGATGTCAGTGCCGTGCGGCACGATGGTCCGCATGGCACCCACGTACGACCACCCCGGCGAGCGCGCGGCGGCGGATCCCATCCGGCTGCTGGCGATCCGCGACACCCCGCTCTCCCTCGACGAGGTCTTCCGTGCCGTCGGCGACGACGCGGCCGGCGGAACGGCCCTCTTCGTGGGCACGGTGCGCAACCACGACGGTGGCGCCGACGTCGACGCCCTCGGGTACTCCAGCCATCCCACCGCCGAGGCGGAGCTGCGCCGGGTCGCGGAGAAGGTCGTCGCGGACCATCCGGTGCGTGCCCTCGCGGCCGTCCACCGGGTGGGCGACCTGGCGGTCGGCGACCTGGCCGTGGTCGTCGCGGTGTCGTGCCCGCACCGGGCGGAGGCCTTCGCGGCGTGCCGCAAGCTGATCGACGACCTCAAGCACGAGGTGCCGATCTGGAAGCACCAGCGCTTCTCCGACGGCACCGAGGAGTGGGTCGGTTCCTGCTGACCCGATCCGGACGGTGAGCAAGCGCCCGATTTGCGTAACCCGACCCCGGGCATGAGCGTTGAACACACGGATGGTTAATCTGCTGATCAGTCAGTGCGTTGTGCTCATTGGGGACGGGAGGTCGCGATGGCAGTCCTCGCCTGGTTGATGATTCCGCTGTTCGCTGTCATCGGTGCCGCGATATGGGGGAGCTGGGCCTCACGGGACCGGACCACGGGTGACGTGGCCGAACTGGCGGGTTACGCGCGCTTCCGCGAGGTGATGGAGAAGTCCCACTCGGGCAGCGGCACGGCCTGACCCGCCCCCGCCCGCCCCTCCCCCCGGACGGACCGGCCCCAGGGGTGCACGGACACACGCGTCCCGTACTGTCGTTCCATGCCACGCCGCACCGCGACGATGCTCGCCTCCACCCTCGTCCTCATCGCGCTGCTCTGCGCGGGTGTGTTCTTTCCGGTGCCCTACTCGGAAATGAGCCCGGGGCCGACGGTCAACACTCTTGGCGAGGCCGATGGCGAGCCGGTGCTGCAGATCTCCGGCCACAAGACCTACCCCACGTCCGGGCACCTCAATATGACGACCGTCAGGGTCACCGGTGCGGACTACAGGATGAACCTGGTCGAGGCGGTCTACGGCTGGCTGGCCCACGACAGCGTCGTGGTGCCGCACGACACCCTCTATCCGAACGGCAAGACCGAGGAGCAGTCGACCCAGGAGAACGCCGAGGAGTTCAGCCAGTCCCAGGAGAGCGCCAAGGTCGCCGCGCTCGGGCAGCTGGGCATTCCCGTGACGTCCCGGGTCGTCGTCTCCTCGGTGCAGAAGAACAGCCCCGCCGAGGGAACGCTGCACGCGGGTGACCTGATCAAGGCCGTGGACGGTACGCCGGTCAAGGAGCCCCAGGACGTGGCGAAGCTCGTCACCAAGCACAAGCCCAAGGATGCGGTGGTCTTCACCATCGTCCCGGCGAAGGACGCGGCGGCGGCGGAGAAGGCGGGCCGGGAGCCCACCACCACCCAGCAGGTCACCATCACCACCAAGAAGTCCGACGAAGGCGACCGGGCCATCGTCGGCATCCAGGCCGGGACGGACCACACCTTCCCGTTCACCGTGGACATCAAGCTCGCCGACGTGGGCGGCCCGAGCGCGGGCCTGATGTTCTCGCTCGGGATCGTCGACAAGCTGACCCCGGGCGATCTCACGGGCGGCAAGTTCGTCGCGGGCACCGGGACCATCGACGACGCGGGCAAGGTCGGCCCGATCGGGGGTATCGAGATGAAGCTGGTCGGTGCGCGCAACGCGGGCGCCAGGTACTTCCTGACGCCGGCGGACAACTGCGCGGCCGCGGCCTCCGACACGCCTGACGGACTCACCCTGATCAAGGTGAATACGATCAAGGACGCGATGACGTCCCTGGAGAAGGTCCGCAAGGGCGTCACCACCGGCCTTCCCGGCTGTTCGCCCAGCTGACGGCTTCGTCCCCCGTCCCTCGCGCGCGGGCCGCGCCCGGTTCCCCGGCGCTCCCGGCACGTCCAGTCCCTCGTGTCGGCACAGCCCCCCGGCCGGACCCTCCCCGGCCCCGGCACGGCCGAGCTCCCGCCTCGCACCGGTGGTGTTCCCCGGGCCGGAGGCGGCCAAGGGGAGCCGCGGCGGTCCTTCCGGCTCGGGGGAGGCGTCTGCCGGCAGCCGCCACCCCCATCCGCCGGGCCCCTACCCGTCGGGCCCCCGGCCCGCCGCGCCGCCCGCAGGCACACCTTGTGGCTCCCGCCCCAGCCGCGCCGCCCACAGGCCACCGCGCCCCCGCGTCAGGCCCACCGCGGCCCCGCGTCAGGTCCTCCCAAGGCCACCGGCCTCCGGACATGCCAGCCCCGCGCACCGGCCCGGGGTGGCCACTGGCCGGTACGCGGGGCCACCGGCCCGGCTCCCACGGGCGGTCCTTCGCGGCCGGTGCCGCCTCCGGACCGGCCCCCCGCTGGACCGGCCCCGCCGAGCCGCTCCCATCAAGGCCCCGGCCCGGCCGAGCCGCCCCCACCGGGAAGGTCCCGGCCTCCGGACCCTCCCCGTCCGACGGGCTCGTCCCGGGCGGGGACGGTCCGCGGGGCGCGGCGGCGGGACGTCAGCCTTCGAACGTGGCGGCCAGGGCTTCGGCCAGGCCCGGGACGAGGTCGGCGCCGGTGAGGACCTCGGTGGGGGAGTCCTTCTCCCGCAGCCGGAGGGCAGACTCCCGGGCGCCGTCGCGGAGGACCGCCACCGTCATGCGGACCTCCTGGCGGTCCGGGTGGGCGGCGACCCACGTGGCGAGGCCCGCCTCGTCAAGACCGTCCGGGACGGAGGCCTCGGCGGACGGCGGGAGCATCAGCCGCTCCACCGTCATCGCGCAGCCGGCCACGGCGTCGGGCCAGGCGACGGTGCCGAGGAACTCGTCGAGCGGCCGGTCGGCCGGGATCTCGTCCTGCTCGATCGGGGTGAGCGGGGCGGCGGCCTCGTCGGTACCGAGGCCGAGCTGGGCGGCCAGCCCCGGCTCCTGGGAGCGCAGCTGCGCGGTGTCGACGAGGGCGAAGAGCCGGGCCGGCTGGTCCCAGCCGAGGCCGGACGCGTACTCGTCGATCTCGAGCACCGCGCGGGTCAGCGGGCTGGCGGCCATCGGGGGCCCTGAGGGGGAAACGTTGGACATGGTCAATATCCTGCCTCCTTTCGACCCGGGGACGGGAACTAGGTAAAGCTTCAGTAAGTTGCATGAGTGGGCTCTACGATCGCTGGGCCCGCTTCACCACACGACCGCTAACTCGAGGGGCGCACGTTGGCTTTCCAGATGCCGGACCGCGGCGGAGGCCCGACCGGGCCACGGATCAGAGTCGGCCGGCCGTCCCGGCGGGCCCGCACCCTGCTCATGACACTGGGCGTACTGGCCGTGCTGGCCATGCTCTTCGTCATGTTCGCCGGGTTCTGGACGGACTGGCTGTGGTACAGGTCCGTCAATTACTCGTCCGTCTTCACCACCACCCTGTGGACCAAGATCGGCCTGTTCGCCGTCTTCGGGCTGCTGATGGCCGTGGCGGTCGGACTGAACATCTGGCTCGCGCACCGGCTGCGCCCGCCGCTGAGCGCGATGTCGCTGGAGCAGCAGAGCCTCGACCGGTACCGCATGGGAGTGGCCCCGTACAAGAAGTGGGTGCTCCTGGCGATCACCGCCCTGGTCGGGCTGATCGCGGGTGCCTCCGCCTCCGGGCAGTGGCGCACGTGGCTGATGTGGGTCAACGGTGTGCCCTTCGGCCAGAAGGACCCCCAGTTCGGGCTGGACGTGTCGTTCTTCGCGTTCGACCTGCCCTGGTACCGGTTCCTGCTCGGCTTCGGCTTCGCCGCGACCGTGCTGTCGCTGATCGCCGCGGCCCTGACGCACTACCTGTACGGCGGGCTGCGCATCACCAGCCCCGGCGCCCGCGCGACCGCCGCGGCGACCGGTCACCTCTCCGTCCTGCTGGGCGTCTTCGTCTCGCTGAAGGCGATCGCGTACTGGCTGGACCGGTACGGCCTGGCCGTGAAGTCCAGCGACTTCAAGGCGACCGGCAACTGGACGGGTCTGCGGTACGTCGACGCCAACGCCTACCTCCCGGCGAAGACCATCCTCTTCTGCATCGCGGCCATCTGCGCCGTGCTGTTCTTCGCCACGCTCTGGCGCCGCACCTGGCAGCTGCCGATGATCGGCTTCGGGCTCATGGTCCTGTCGGCGATCCTGATCGGCGGTCTCTACCCGGCGATCGTGCAGAAGTTCCAGGTCCAGCCGAACGAGCAGGCCAAGGAAGCGCCGTACATCGAGAAGAACATCGACGCGACCCGCAAGGCGTACGACATCGACCAGACGAAGCCGGAGAACTACTCCGGTAAGTCCACGGTCAAGGCCAAGGACAAGCTGCGGGCCGACGCCGACGCGGCCGCCAGCTACCGGCTGGTCGACCCGAACATCGTGTCGCCGACCTTCCAGCAGCTGGAGCAGCGGAGGAAGTACTACCAGTTCCCCACCACGCTCGACGTCGACCGGTACCAGGGCAAGGACACGGTCATCGGTCTGCGTGAGCTCAACATCAAGGGCATTCCCAAGCGGAACTGGATCAACGACCACTTCACGTACACCCACGGCTATGGCGCGATCATGGCCACGGGTACGGCGACGGACGCCAACGGCTCCCCGGTCTTCACCGAGTCCGGCCTGCCGACCAAGGGCCAGCTCCCGAAGTACGAGCAGCGGATCTACTACGGCGAGAAGACCGAGCAGTACTCGATCGTCGGTGGTCCGCAGAAGGAGCTCGACTACGAGGAGAACGGCGAGAAGACCACCAGCTACAGGGGCAAGGGCGGCATCAGCCTCGCCAACGCCTTCAACCGGGCCACCTACGCCGTGGCCTTCAGCGAGCCGCAGATCCTCTACTCGGGAGCCATCGGCGACGGTTCGCAGATCCTGTACAACCGCACGCCCAAGCAGCGCGTGGAGGCGGTCGCCCCCTGGCTGACCATCGACGGCGACGCGTACCCGGCGGTGATCGACGGCCGCATCCAGTGGATCGTCGACGCTTACACCACCACGAACGGCTACCCCTACGCGTCCCGGACGACGCTGGGAGACACCACCACGGACTCCCTCACCGCCGGCAACCAGACGCGCGCGGTCGTCGCCCAGCAGAACCAGGTCAACTACATCCGCAACTCCGTGAAGGCCACTGTCGACGCCTACGACGGCACGGTGAAGCTGTACCAGTGGGACACCAAGGACCCGGTCCTCAAGACCTGGATGAAGGCGTTCCCCGACACCGTGGAGCCGAAGAGCGCCATCAAGGACAGCCTCCGGGAGCACCTGCGCTACCCGCAGGACATGTTCAAGGTCCAGCGCGAGCTGCTGACCCGCTACCACGTCCAGAACGCCGCCCAGTTCTACAGCGGCAGTGACGCCTGGCAGGTGCCGAACGACCCGACCAACAAGGACGGCAACGCCGTTCCGCCGTACTACCTGAGCCTGAAGATGCCCGGGGACACGGCGCAGCGGTTCTCGCTGACGACGACCTTCACGCCGAACGGCCGCCCCAACCTGGGTGGCTTCATGGCGGTCGACGCGGACGCCACCAGCAAGGAGTACGGCCGGATAAGGCTGCTCAGGGTCACCCAGGACGTCCCCGGTCCGGCGCAGGTCCAGAACAAGCTCAACAGCCTGCCCTCCGTGGCCCAGTTCGTCCGTGACCTCAAGGGCGCCGACTCCGACATCCAGTACGGCAACCTGCTGACGGTGCCGCTCGACGGTGGCTTCCTGTACGTGGAGCCGATCTACGCGCAGGGCCGCAACGCCGCGTATCCGCTGATGCGGAAGGTGGCGGTGTCGTACGTCGACGCCGACCAGCCGGCGGGCGACACGACCAAGGACACCACGGTGTTCGAGGACAACCTCGCCAAGGCGCTGAACGCGGTCTTCGGGGTCGAGGGCGAGACGCCCACCACGCCGCCGCCGCCGAGTGACCCGACCAAGCCGCCGGCCACCGGCGAGGCCGCGCTCGCGCAGGCGATCGCGGACGCGCAGAAGGCGTTCGCCGACAGCGAGGCGGCGCTGAAGGAGGGCGACTGGACGGCGTACGGCAAGGCGCAGGACGCGCTGGCCGAGGCGTTGCAGAAGGTCGCCGCGGCCGACGCCCAGCGCAAGGCGGACGCCGGCAAGAACGCCGACGACAAGCCCGCGACCGGTGCGGCCAAGCCCGCGGCCGGCGCCGGTACGGCCGGGGCGGCCAAGCCCGCCTCGGGCGGCTGAACCACGGCGGCACCCCCTGCCCGTCCCTCGGGGCGGGCAGGGGGCCCTTCCGGCCGTGATACGGTAGTGACACAACGACGCGGGGTGGAGCAGCTCGGTAGCTCGCTGGGCTCATAACCCAGAGGTCGCAGGTTCAAATCCTGTCCCCGCTACTGAAAGCAAGGGCCCGGATCCTTCCAGGATCCGGGCCCTTGTCGTGTTTCGTGGGCGCCGACGCTCATGTGAAGAACGGCCCTGACGGGGGCAGTTGGGGCGAGACGTGTTTGACTTGTCTCCCTGTGGGCATGTCGACAAAACGCTGAAGTGACCTCACTGGCTGCGGTATACCAGGTGTACGCGGGTAGCAGGTGGTGCGACGATGGGAATTATGGGGGACAGGGCAACTCTGTTGGAGACAGGGCGGTTTGTGCAGCGGCACGCCGAAAGCGCCGCAGATGTGATGAGCGACGCTGCCATGGAGACCACCACCATGGACAGCGCTGAGAGCGGCGACCCCGTCGAGATCGAGGAGCGTCACCGCCGCGCCGCCGAGAACGGCGACACCGCCGCCATGAGCGTCGTCGGGGCCCTGCTCCTCCGGCGCGGCGACCTGGACGCGGCCGAGCCCTACCTGCGTGCCGCCACCGCCGACGGCGACCGCGCCGCCGCCAACAACCTGGGAGTCCTCCTCCACCAGCGCGGGTACGCCGACGAGGCGGCCGGCTGGTGGCGTATCGCCGCCGTGGCCGGCTCGGCCGCGGCCGCCCACGCCCTCGGCCGCCACCACCGTGAACGCGGCGACGAGCCGGCGGCCGAGTACTGGCTGCGCCAGTCCGCCGAGCAGGGTCACGCCCTCGGCGCGTACGCCCTCGCCGACCTGCTGGAGCACCGCAGCGACGTGGGCGCCGAGCGGTGGCTGCGTGCCGCCGCCGAGCAGGGCCACCGGGAGGCCGCCTACCGCCTCGCCCGCACCCTGGAGCGCCAGGCGCAGGCGCGGGCCGCCGACGACACCGCGCCCACCACCGGTACGGAAACCGCCGAGCAGTGGTACCGGCAGGCCGCTGCCCGGGGCCACCGCCGCGCCGCCCTGCACCTGGGGGCCATCCTCGAACGGCGGGGCGAGCTCAAGGAGGCCGGCCGCTGGTACCTGACGTCCGCCAAGGACGGCGAGCCCCGGGCCGCCTGCGCGCTGGGGTTCCTGCTCCGTGACGCGGGCGACGAGGAGAGCGCCGCCGTCTGGTGGCTGCGCGCCGCCCAGGACGGCGACGGCAACGCGGCCAACGCGCTGGGCGCCCTGCACGCCGCCCGGGGCGAACACCAGACCGCCGAGCGCTGGTACCGCGCGGCCACCGACGCGGGCGACGTGAACGGCGCGTACAACCTCGGGCTGCTGTTCGCCGCGCAGAACCGCGTCGCCCAGGCCGAGCAGTGGTACCGCCGCGCCGCCTACGCCGGTCACCGCGAGGCCGCCAACGCCCTGGCCATCCTGCTCCTCCAGAGCGGCGACCCGAACGGCGCCGAGCCGTGGTTCTCCAAGGCCGCCGAGGCCGGCAGCGTCGACGCCGCGTTCAACCTGGGCATCCTCTACGCGGGTCGGGACGACGACGAGACGGCGCTGTGCTGGTACGAGCGGGCCGCCGCGGCCGGCCACACCGAGGCCGCGCTCCAGGTCGGCATCGCCCGTCTCCGGGACGGCGACGAGCAGGAGGCCGAACGCCATCTGCGGTGCGCGGCCGGCGGCGGCAGCGCCGAGGCCGCGTTCCGTCTCGCCACGGTGCTCGACGCCCGCCAGGCGCCCTCCGGGACGCCCGCGCTCGGCGAGCCGCAGGCACCCAAGAGCGAGTGCGAGGAGTGGTACGAGCGCGCCGCCGAGCAGGGCCACCGCCGCGCCCAGGTACGGGTCGGCATGCTGGCCGCCGCCCGCGGGGACATCGCGGAGGCGGCCCGCTGGTACCGGGAGGCCGCCGACGCGGGCAGCCGCAACGGCGCCTTCAACCTGGGGCTGCTGCTCGCCCGGGACGGGAACGAGCGGGAGGCGTCGCTCTGGTGGACCCGCGCGGCACGCGCGGGCCACGGCCGGGCCGCCCTGCGTCTGGCGCTGCTCGCGGCCCGCCGGGGCGAGCTGACGGAGGGCCGCCGCTGGTGCGCCCGCGCCGTCGAGCTGGGTCCCGCCGAGGTCGCCGAACGGGCGGCGCGGCTCAGTGAGGCGCTGCACCAGGAACTCACCGCCTAGCGCGCACACGGGCCGCCGCCCAGGGGCTCGCGCGTGGATTTGCGCTGGTCGAGGCGGTCCCGTAAGGTTGTGTTCACCGACGCGGGGTGGAGCAGCTCGGTAGCTCGCTGGGCTCATAACCCAGAGGTCGCAGGTTCAAATCCTGTCCCCGCTACTGAAACCGAAGGCCCGGATCCATCAGGATCCGGGCCTTCGGCGTATCCCGGCACGAGCGCCCGCGGCCCCAGGGCCCCCGCCCCCCCAGCGCGCCGGCCCTCCAGAGGCTCCCCAGCCCCCAGGTTCCCGGCTCTCCAGAGCCCCCGCCCCCCGTGCCCCAGCCCTCACGGCGAAGCCCCCGGCGCGGATGGCGTCCGGGGGCTTCGGTGTCGCGTGGTGTCAGGCGGAGGCGCAGTTCGGGCAGACGCCGCGGTACGTGACCTCGACGTCCGAGATCGTGAAACCGAAGCGCTCGGTGGCCGGCAGGTCCGCCAGCGGGTCGCCCGAGGGGTGTACGTCGCGGATGGCGCCGCACTGCGCGCAGACCAGGTGGTGGTGCGGGCGGTGGGCGTTCGGGTCGTACCGCTTGGCGCGGCGGTCCGTGGACACCTCCAGGACCTCGCCCAGCGTCACCAGCTCACCCAGCGTGTTGTACACCGTCGCGCGGGAGATCTCGGGAAGCCGCTCCACCGCGCGGGCGTGCACCTCGTCGGCCGTCAGGTGGACGTGGTCCCCGTCGAGGACCTCGGCCACGACACGCCGCTGGGCGGTCATACGCCAGCCGCGTCCGCGCAGTCGTTCCAACAGGTCACTCATGAAAACCAGCCTAACAGCAGGGGACCCAAGTCCCGAATCGGTGTGGCTTTGGATGTGGGCTTGACTTAGACAATGTCCATTGTAGGATCGGGGCCGGCATTAGCCAAGGGACAGGACTTGCAGACATTGCAGGACATACGCAGGAGGCGCACGTGACGCAGGGACCGCTCACCACGGAGGCCGGCGCGCCGGTCGCCGACAACCAGAACAGCGAGACCGCGGGCGTCGGTGGTCCGGTTCTGATCCAGGACCAGCTGCTCATGGAGAAGCTCGCGCACTTCAACCGCGAGCGCATTCCGGAGCGCGTGGTCCACGCACGTGGCGCCGGCGCGTACGGCACCTTCACGGTGACCGCGGACGTCACCCGGTACACCCGGGCGAAGTTCCTCTCCGAGGTCGGCAAGCAAACGGAGACCTTCCTGCGCTTCTCGACCGTGGCGGGCAACCTCGGTGCGGCCGACGCCGTCCGTGACCCGCGCGGCTTCGCGCTGAAGTTCTACACCGAAGAGGGCAACTACGACCTCGTCGGCAACAACACCCCGGTGTTCTTCATCAAGGACGCCATCAAGTTCCCCGACTTCATCCACACCCAGAAGCGCGACCCGTACACCGGCTCCCAGGAGGCGGACAACGTATGGGACTTCTGGGGCCTGTCGCCCGAGTCGACGCACCAGGTGACCTGGCTGTTCGGTGACCGCGGCATCCCGGCGAGCTACCGCCACATGGACGGCTTCGGTTCCCACACCTTCCAGTGGAACAACGAGGCCGGTGAGGTCTTCTGGGTCAAGTACCACTTCAAGACCGACCAGGGCATCAAGTGCCTCACCCAGGACGAGGCCAACAAGCTCGCGGGTGAGGACCCCGACTCCCACCAGCGAGACCTGCGCGAGGCCATCGAGCGCGGCGACTACCCGACCTGGACGGTCGGCGTGCAGGTCATGCCCGCCGCCGACGCCGCGACGTACCGCTTCAACCCGTTCGACCTCACCAAGGTGTGGCCGCACGCGGACTACCCGGTCATCGAGATCGGCAAGCTGGAGCTCAACCGCAACCCGCAGAACGTCTTCGCCGAGGTCGAGCAGTCGATCTTCTCGCCGGCGCACTTCGTGCCCGGCATCGGTCCCTCGCCCGACAAGATGCTCCAGGGACGTCTCTTCGCGTACGGCGACGCCCACCGCTACCGCGTCGGCATCAACGCCGACCACCTGCCGGTGAACCGCCCGCACGCCGCCGAGGCGCGCACGCACAGCCGTGACGGCTTCCTGTACGACGGCCGCCACGCCGGTGCGAAGAACTACGAGCCCAACAGCTTCGGCGGTCCCAACCAGACCGGCCGCCCGCTGTGGCAGCCGGTCCCGGTCACCGGTGTGACCGGCGACCAGGAGGCGCCCGTCCACGCCGAGGACAACGACTTCGTCCAGGCGGGCAACCTCTACCGACTGATGTCGGAGGAGGAGAAGGAGCGCCTGATCGCGAACCTGTCGGGCTTCATCGCCAAGGTGTCGCGCGACGACATCGCCGAGCGCGCGATCAACAACTTCCGCCAGGCGGACGAGGACTACGGCAAGCGGCTGGAGGCCGCGGTCCAGGCCCTGCGCGGCTGAACAGCACTGGATCGCTTGTCGTAAGCAGAGGGCCGGCTCCCGTACGTGGGGGCCGGCCCTCTCGCGTGTCCGCTAGCCCGCCGTCAGTGTGGCCTCACGGAGCCGCACGGGTGCCCAGCAGCGGATGATGTCGCGTACCGAGACGACACCGACCGGCCCGTCGCCGTCCAGTACGACCAGGTGCCGGAAGCCGCCGTGGATCATGGCCTGGGCGGCTTCCGCCAGGGTCCAGTCCGGTGCCGCGAAGACGACGTCGGTGGTGGTGTGCGCGCCGGCCGTCTCCAGGTCCGGGTCCTGGCCGGATCCTACGGAGACCAGGATGTCTCGCTCGGTGAGGATGCCGAGGCCGCTGGTGTCGTGGTCCAGGACGACGGCCGCGCCGACGCGGCGCGCCGCCATCAGCGCGGCCGCCTGGCGGAGGGTGTGTGCGGGGCCGATGGTGAGGACCACCGTGCTCATGGCGTCACGGACGAGCATGGACGGAGCCACCTCCTTGAGGAACCCCATGAGAAAGGGTTCACAAGTTCACAAGCGGGGGGACTCTTAGAGTGGCAGCCCGCGCGGCTCGCAACAAGGGGCGTGCACCACCTGGCGCGCACAAGCCATCACCGCCTGTGCGCGCCGGGGCCGGTCAGGGCCGCTGGTTCAGACGGCCCAGCAGTTCCTCGTGCAGGAGGCCGTTCGACGCCGCCGCGTTACCGCTGTGCGGTCCCGGCTTCCCGTCGAGGCCGGTGTACATGCCGCCGGCCTCCTGCACCACGATCGCCGGTGCCGCCATGTCCCACAGGGACAGCTCCGGTTCGGCGCAGATGTCCACCGAGCCCTCGGCGACCATCATGTAGGACCAGAAGTCGCCGTAGCCACGCGTCCGCCAGCACGCGCGCGTGAGGTCCAGGAACCCGTCCAGGCGCCCCTGTTCCTCCCAGCCGCCCAGCGAGGAGTACGCGAACGACGCGTCCGACAGCTCCGCCACCTTCGACACCCGCAGGCGCGTCGCCGACGAAAGGCTGCGCCCGGTGTACGCGCCCGAACCCTTCGCCGCCCACCAGCGGCGGCCCAGGGCGGGCGCCGACACCAGGCCCACGACGGGCTGGTAGCCGCCCGGCCCCGCCTCCGTCAGCGCGATCAGCGTCGCCCACACGGGTACTCCGCGCACGTAGTTCTTGGTGCCGTCGATCGGGTCGATCACCCAGCGGCGCGGGCCCGTCCCCTCCACGCCGTACTCCTCGCCCAGGATGGCGTCCCGTGGGCGCGCCCGCTGCAGGTGGCCGCGGATCAGCTCCTCGGCCGCCTTGTCCGCCTCACTCACCGGTGTCATGTCCGGCTTGGTCTCGACCTTCAGGTCCAGGGCCCGGAACCGCTCCATGGTGGTGGCGTCGGCGGCATCCGCGAGGACGTGGGCGAGACGCAGATCATCGTGGTAATCGGCCATGGGCCGACTCTATCCCGGTGGATCGGGTGCTTGAGCGGGGCCTATTGACAGTGCGTGGCCGCCCGTCAACTCTGACCGCAGAGCCCTGCGACGGTCTGGGAGGCGACGATGCCCACCGCGCGAGAAGCGCTGCTGAACGCCGCCCTGGCGGCGCTGGGCGGACTGCCCTGGTCCGCGGTCCGGATGGTCGACGTGGCGTCCGCCGCCGGGGTGTCCCGGCAGACCCTCTACAACGAGTTCGGCAGCAAGGAGGGGCTCGCCCGGGCGCTGGTGCGGCGCGAGGCCGACGCCTATCTGTACGGCGTCGAACGCGCCCTGCGGACCGGGCCGGACGCCGTCGGCCGGCTCCTCTCCGTCGCGGAGTGGACGGTGGGGGAGGCGGCCGGGCGGCCGTTGTTGCGGGCGCTGCTCACCGGCTGCTGGGGCGACCGGCTGCCCGCGCCGCGCCCGGCCCCCGTCCGCTCCCGCGTCCTGGCCGGCGCCCCGGAGCAGCGGCGCGCCGACGCCGGGACGCCGGCCCCCGGCGAGCTGCTGGCCGCCGTACGGGAGCGGTCGCGGGCCGTACTGACGCGTGACGGTGACGACCCCGGCGAGGAGGTGTGCGAGCTGGCGGTGCGGCTGGCGCTGTCCTACGTCATCGCGCCGGACGCCCCGGGGCTCGACGTGCTGCTGCGGCACGCCCTCAGTGCGACGACCCCGACAGCTGGAGACCGATGACGCCCACGATCACCAGCGTGATCGAGACGATCTTCAGGACCGACACCAGGTCCCCGAGGAAGACCATCCCGTAGACCGCCGTACCGGCCGCGCCGATGCCGGTCCACACCGCGTACGCCGGACCGATGTCCAGTTTCCGCAGCGACAGGGTCAGCAGCCCGAAACTGCCCAGCGCGAAGCAGGCGAACGCGACGGTCGGCCACAGCCGGGTGAAACCGTGCGACAGCTTGAGGCAGACCGCGAAACCGGTCTCCAGAAAACCGGCGACAATCACCAGCAGCCACGCCATCGTCAGTGCCTCCCGCGTCGGTGACCTCGGTGAGTGATGTGGTGACTGCTCCGTGTCACTTGGTGCGATTATGCACTTACCGGCCGGAGGTCTCCGCAAACCCGGCGGCTCAGTCGCCGTCGCGTCGCTCGCGCGTGGCGAGAAGCCGCCGAAGCGAGTACAGCCGGGCCGGATCGGCGTGGCCCTCGGCCACCCACGCGTCCAGCGCGCAGTCCGGCTCGTCGTGGCTGCACGCCCGCGGGCAGTTCTCCGTACCCGCCACGAGCTCCGGGAAGGCGTCGATGACCCGGGACGGATCGACGTGGTGCAGCCCGAAGGACCGCACACCCGGAGTGTCGATCACCCACCCCTCGGCGCGGTCGAGCGGCAGCGCCAGGGCCGAGGTGGTGGTGTGCCGGCCGCGGCCCGTCACGGCGTTGACGTCACCCGTCAGCCGCCGCCTGTCCTCGGGCACCAGGGCGTTCACCAGCGTCGTCTTGCCGACGCCCGAGTGGCCGACGAACGCGGTGGTGCGTCCCGCCAGGTACTCACGCACCCGGTCGGCCGCGGTGTGCCCGTCGTACAGCTCGTCCTGACTGGTCACGACGTACGGGATGTCGAGCGCGCCGTAGAGCTCCAGCAGCTTCTCCGGCGGGGCCAGGTCCGACTTGGTGAGCACCAGCAGCGGCTCCAGGCCGCCGGCGTACGCGGCGACCAGGCACCGGTCGATCAGCCGGGGGCGGGGCTCGGGGTCGGCCAGGGCGGTGACGATGGCCAGCTGGTCGGCGTTGGCGACGACGACCCGCTCGTAGGGGTCGTCGTCGTCGGCCGTGCGGCGCAGCACGGAGGCGCGCTCCTCGATGCGGACGATCCGCGCGAGGGTGTCCTTCCCGCCGGACAGATCACCCACCAGGGAGACCCGGTCACCGACGACGGCCGCCTTGCGTCCCAGCTCGCGGGCCTTCATCGCCAGGACGACCCGGCCGTCGACCAGGCAGGTCAGCCGGCCGCGGTCCACGGTGAGGACCATGCCCTCGGCGGCACCCTCGTGCTTGGGGCGGATGTTGGTGCGGGGGCGGTTGCCCTTGGGGTTGGGACGGGAACGGATGTCGTCCTCGTCCGGGTTCTTGCCGTAGCGGCGCATGTCGTCAGGCCTCGAGCATTCCGGTCCACATCTGCGGGAAGTCCGGCAGGGTCTTCGCGGTCGTCGCGACGTTCTCGATCCGCACGCCGGGGACGGCGAGCCCGATGACCGAACCGGCCGTCGCCATCCGGTGGTCGTCGTACGTGTGGAACACGCCGCCGTGCAGCGGGCGCGGGCGGATGTGCAGGCCGTCCGCGGTCTCGGTGACGTCACCGCCCAGCTCGTTGATCTCCTTGGTGAGCGCGGCCAGCCGGTCCGTCTCGTGGAGGCGCAGGTGGGCCACGCCGCGCAGGGTGGAGGGCGAGTCGGCGAGGGCGGCGACCGCGGCGATGCCGGGCGTCAGCTCGCCGACCTCGCCCAGGTCCACGTCGATGCCGCGGATGGTGCCCGTGCCGGTGAAGGTGAGGCCCTGCTCGGTGAGCTCGCAGGAGCCACCCATCTCGGTGAAGATCTCCCGCAGCGCGTCACCGGGCTGGGTGGTCCGCTCGGGCCAGTCGGGGATGGTGACCCGCCCGCCGGTGACCAGCGCGGCCGCCAGGAACGGCTGCGCGTTGGACAGGTCGGGCTCGACGGTCAGGTCGCGGCCCAGCAGCGCGGAGGGGGAGACCCGCCACACGTTCGGCTCTCCTCCGGTCTCCGGCTCGTCGACCTGGGCGCCGACCGCGCGGAGCATGTCGACGGTCATGCGGATGTGCGGCATCGACGGCAGCCTGGCGCCCGTGTGGCGCACCTCCACGCCCTGGTTGAAGCGCGGCGCGGACAGCAGCAGTGCGCTGACGAACTGGGAGGAGGACGAGGCGTCGATCTCCACCGGGCCGCCCTCCAGGGCCCCCGCCCCGTGCACGGTCATCGGCAGGGCGCCGCGCGCCTCGTCGTCGATCCGGGCGCCCAGTACGCGCAGGGCGTCGATCACACCGTGCAGCGGCCGCTCGTAGGAGCGCGGGTCGCCGTCGAAGCGGACCGGGCCGGTGGCGAGCGCCGCGACCGGCGGGAGGAAACGCATGACCGTTCCGGCGTTGCCGACGTCGATCGTGGCGGGGCCGTGCAGGCCCGCCGGGATGACGCGCCAGCGCTCGCCGGTGCCGTCCGGGCCCACGCCCTCCTCGATGCCGACGCCCATGGTGCGCAGGGCCTCCGCCATCAGCAGGGTGTCGCGCGAGCGCAGCGGGTGCCGCAGCCACCCGGGTTCGGAGGCGAGGGCGGCGAGCACCAGGGCCCGGTTGGTGACCGACTTGGACCCGGGCACGGTGACGGTCGCGTCCACGGCTCCACTCGCGTACGGGGCCGGCCAGAGATCGAGCTGTGCGGGGGTTTCGGTCATGCCCCTCACTTTAGACGGGGCCCATGGGCACGGCCGATCACAGGCCGAGCAGCCAGCGCCCGCCACCGATCAGGGAACAGAGCGAGACGGCGTGGAAGAAGAACAGCCACAGGGCTGCCGGGACGTGCGTGAGCCGCGAGAGCTGGTCGGCGTCCGAGTCCGGCGCCCCTCCGTGCCGCCGCTTGCCCTGGAGCTCGAAGACCGGGCGGACCCCGCCCAGCAGCAGGAACCACACCGCGCTGTACGCGAACGCCGCCTGTACGTCCGGCTCCGTCAGCCACGACACCAGCAGGAAGGCCGCGCCCGTCACCACCACGGTGAGCACCCCGTACGCGTTGCGGATCATCACCAGCATGGCCAGCAGCAGCGCGGTGGCGACCCACAGCAGCAGCGTGATGCGGTGCGCGGCGAGCAGCCAGGCGCCGCCCAGCCCGAGCAGGGAGGGCGCGGTGTAGCCGGCCGCGGCGGTCAGGACCATGCCGAGGCCGGTCGGCCTGCCCCGGCTGACGGTCAGGCCGCTGGTGTCCGAGTGGAGCCGGATGCCGTCGAGACGGCGGCCCGTGAGCAGGGCGATCAGCCCGTGGCCGCCCTCGTGGGCGATGGTGACGGCGTTGCGCGAGACGCGCCACAGCCGGTGCGGGGCGGTCACGGCGAGGGCGGCCACGGCGGTGACGACGACGAGCCACAGGTCCGGGGCGGGCTGGGTACCGAGGAGATCGGTGCTGGCCATTTCTCGGACGGCTCCTCATGGTGTCGGTGGCACGTGGCAATGTTGGCAAGTATGTGCGGACGTTATTCGGCGAGTCGTAGGCCCGAGGATCTGACCGGACTCTTCCAGATAGAGAAGTGGGAGCCGAAGGAGGCCCTCGCGCCCGACTGGAACGTGGCCCCCACCAAAGAGGTGTATGCGGTCCTCGAACGCCCCCTGAAGGACGAGGACGCGGATCCCGACCGTCCGGTTCGGCAGCTGCGCGTCCTGAAGTGGGGCCTGGTGCCGTCCTGGTCGAAGACACCGGAGGGCGGCGCGCGGATGATCAACGCCCGCGCGGAGACGGTCCACGACAAGCCGTCCTTCCGGCGGGCCTTCGCCCAGCGCCGCTGCATCCTGCCCGCCGACGGCTATTACGAATGGGTGACCGGCGCGGCCGAGCGGCAGCTGGAGGAGCAGGGCAGGAAGAAGCGTCCCCGTAAGCAGCCCTACTTCGTCACGCCGGCCGACGGGTCGGTCTTCGCCATGGCGGGCCTCTACGAGTTCTGGCGCGACCCCACCCTGCCCGCGGACCACCCGCAGGCGTGGTGGGCCACCTGCTCGGTGATCACCACCGAGGCCGACAAGGACCCCCTGGGCGTGGCGCCGGCCGAGGGGCCGCGGTCGCTGGCCGACATCCACCCCCGGATGCCGCTGATGCTGACGCCCGACCGGTGGGACGCCTGGCTGGACCCGTCCCGCACGGACCCGGACGACCTGCGCTCGCTGCTCAGCCCGCCGCCCGCGGGGCTGATGCGGGCCTACCCGGTGGCCACCGCCGTCAGCAACGTCCGCAACAACGGCCCTGAGCTGCTGGAGGAAATCGCCGCCCCTGAGGAGGGAACCCTCTTCTAGGCCCGGCACACGGCAGGATGGCCGGGTGACCACCACCGAAACCGTTCCGACCGGCGTCGGGGACGCCCGCATCACCTGGTACGAGGCTCAGGGCCGCGCCGCTCGCCTCGTCCTGGCACTGAGCCATGGCGCCGGGGGCGGCATCGAGGCCCGCGACCTTCAGGCGCTGGCCGGGAGCCTGCCCTCAGCCGGGGTGACCGTCGCCCTCGTCGAGCAGCCCTGGCGGGTCGCCGGCAAGAAGCTGGCCCCCGCGCCCAAGCGGCTCGACGAGGGCTGGCGCGACCTGTGGCCCGCGCTCCGGGCCCCCGGCCTCCCCGTGGTGGCCGGCGGCCGCAGCGCCGGCGCCCGGGTGGCCTGCCGTACCGCGCCGGAGCTGGGCGCCCGCGCCGTGCTAGCCCTCTCCTTCCCGCTCCACCCGCCGGGGCGGCCCGAGCGCTCCCGGGCGGACGAGCTGCTCGGCGCGGGGGTGCCCACGCTGGTCGTCCAGGGCGGCGCCGACCCGTTCGGCAGGCCGGAGGAGTTCCCCGGCGGGGAGCACCAACTGGTCGAGGTGCCCTTCGGGGACCACGGGTTCGCCGTGCCCAAGCGGGCTCCCGTCACCCAGGAGGACGCCCTCCGGGTGATCACCGACGGGGTCGGCGCGTGGCTGGCCGATCTGCGGTGAGGCGAAGGTGACGGGTGGGAATGCCGGACGGTCCGCCCGGTGTTGTGACGGGCGTCGGTGAGAGACACAGAGCCAGGAGAGGGAGTCCGTCGCATGGGTTCGACCATCTGCCCGAGCCGGTCGCAGTCCGCCAACGAGCTGGACTGGACCGTGCTGCCGGCGGCCACGACCGCCCCTGGCCTGTCGAGTGGCACATCGGGCGGGAAGAATCGGAAGGACCTGTCCACGGAAGGTCGACTATTCTCCGATTCGAGCGGGTCCGCACTCGGTCTCGCCGCCGCAGCGCTGGAGGAGGTGGGTCCGGTCACTGGGACCGACACAGGGACCGACGACGGCCACGAGGAGACGACGGCCGAGCGCAACGCGCGCTTCGAGCGTGACGCGCTGGAGTACCTGGACCAGATGTACTCGGCGGCGCTGCGCATGACGCGCAACCCCGCCGACGCGGAGGACCTGGTCCAGGAGACGTACGCGAAGGCGTACGGGTCCTTCCACCAGTTCCGTGAGGGCACCAACCTCAAGGCGTGGCTGTACCGGATCCTCACGAACACCTTCATCAACTCGTACCGCAAGAAGCAGCGCGAGCCCCAGCGCAGTGCCGCCGAGGAGATCGAGGACTGGCAGCTCGCCCGCGCCGAGTCGCACATGTCCACCGGTCTGCGGTCCGCCGAGTCGCAGGCGCTGGACCACCTGCCCGACTCCGACGTGAAGGAAGCCCTCCAGGCGATCCCCGAGGAGTTCCGCATCGCCGTGTATCTGGCCGATGTCGAGGGCTTTGCGTACAAGGAGATCGCGGACATCATGGGTACACCCATCGGTACGGTGATGTCCCGACTGCACCGTGGCCGCCGCCAGCTGCGCGGAATGCTCGAGGACTACGCCCGCGAACGCGGGCTGGTCCCCGCGGGCGCCGGAGAGTCGTCGAACAACGGGAAAGGCTCGGGCTCATGAGCTGCGGAGAGCCGCACGAGACGGACTGCTCGGAAGTCCTGGACCACCTCTACGAGTTCCTCGACCACGAGATGCCCGACAGTGACTGCACCAAGTTCGAGGTGCACTTCGAGGAGTGCTCCCCGTGCCTGGAGAAGTACGGGCTGGAGCAGGCCGTGAAGAAGCTGGTCAAGCGGTGCTGCGGACATGACGACGTCCCGTCCGACCTGCGGGCCAAGGTCATGGGCCGGATCGAGCTGATCCGCTCGGGCGAGGCCGTGCCGGACCACGACGTATCAGCCGCCACCCAGGAGTGACCCCCACCCGCCCGCGTCCGGCCGCCCCATGACGGGACGGCCGGCCGCGGGCGGACGTGTGTGCGGGGCGGCCGACCCGTTGGCGGTGGCCCGCGTGCGAGGCGGCCGGACCCGGTGGCGGTGGCCCGCGTGAGGGCCGGGCCGGGCCGCGCGGGGAGCGTGGCCCGCGGATGTGGGGCGGCGCCCACGACGCGCGGACCGGCCGCCGTCCCGAGCCGCGCCCGGTTGCGCGGGGCGTCCGCGGCGGGGCGGGGCGCTGGACGGTGGCCGGTCCGGTGGCCGGTGTGGGGCAGCGCGGGTACTCGGGGCGGCCGGGGGCGGGGCGCCGGCGGTACGCGGAGAGCGGCTCGCGGGGGAGGACGGTTCCCCCGAGGCGGTGGGTGGTGTGCGGCGTGCGCGTACGGGGCGGCGCGGCGGGCCGGGTGGCGGGTGCCGGGCGCTCGGACCCGGGGCCGTCCGCCGCTCCTGAGCCCCATTTTCCCCTGCTCATGCCTTACATCACCCGAAGGTGCTAATCGGTTTCGTCCCGCCGCCGTGCCTGGATCAACTCGTTAGCCTGACGGTCCACTTGGTCGACGTGAGCCGACGAGAGGCCGACGGAGCGGCGGGAGACGGTGGTGGGGATTCCGGTAGCGGCGCGCGCGTGCGTCGCGGCAGCCGTGGTGGGCGCCGCCGCATGCGTACTTCCGGCGCTCACGCCCGGATCCGGAACCCCCTGGCGCCCCCTCGTCCTGCTCGCCGCGCTCTACGCCGTGAGCGAGTGGCCCGCCCGCTGCTCCCTCCTCGGCAGGACGCTCGGCGCCGGATCGTTCCTTCCCGTACTGCTCGCCGCCGCCCTGCTGCTGCCGCCCGCCGCGGCCGCGCTCGTCGCCGTGCCGGGGGCGCTGATCTCCCCCGTCGCGCAGGGGCCCGCCCTGCCCCGCCGGATCTGGCGCGCCGCGCGGCTCGCCCTCGCCGCGTGGGCCGCCGCGCACAGCGCCGTGCTCCTGGACGGCCCCGCCGCGGTGGACGCCTCCGACTTCCCGTACGCCCTGCTCCCCGCCGGCGCCGCCGCGCTCGCCTGCTGCCTGGTGGTCACCGCCCTCGACGGCGCCATCCTGGCCGCGGCCGGGCCGGTGCCCCCGCGCGGCGCCTGGCACGGTCTGCTGGCCCGGTCCCTCGCCCCGCACGCCGTGCACGGCCTCGCCGGACTGATGATGGCGGTGCTGTGGCGCAGCCCGTACGGCTGGCCGGCCGCGCTGTTCGTGCTGCTGCCCATGTACATCTCCTGCTGGATGTACGCCCAGTACCACCGCGAGCGCGCCGCCCACCAGGCCACGATCCGGGCCCTCGTCCAGGCCGTCGACATCAAGGACGCCTACACCCGGGGGCACAGCGAGCGGGTCGGCCGAGCCTCCGTGCTCATCGCCCGCGAGCTGGGCATGGACGAGGCCCGGCTCGACGTGATCCGGTTCGCCGGGATCCTCCACGACGTGGGCAAGCTCGGCGTCCCGACGCGGGTGCTGCGCAAGGACGGGCCGCTGACTCCCGAGGAGCGGCGGGTGATCGAGCTCCACCCGGAGTACGGGCACGAGATCGTGCGCGGCATCGGGTTCCTGGGCGAGGCGCGCGCCGCGATCCTGCACCACCACGAGCGGATGGACGGCAGCGGCTACCCGTACGGACTCAGCGGCGACCGGATCCCCGAGGCGGCACGGGTGGTCGCCGTCGCCGACGCGTTCGACGCGATGACGTCGACCCGCTCCTACCGCAGGGCACGGCCCGTGGCGACGGCGGTGGCGGAACTGGAGCGGTGCGCCGGGCGGCAGTTCGACCCGAGGATGGTCCGCGCGCTGGTACGCGCGCTGGACCGGTACGGCTGGCAGACGGCGGTCACGGCCGACGAGAACACGCCGGCCCCCACCGATACCGGTACCGGTCCCTCCGACGCGCGCCCCGGCACCCCGGCCCGGGCGTGGCGGATCGTCCCGGCGGGGCGCCGGCCGGGGCCCGGACGCGGTCACGGTCGCGGTCACGGCCAGGCCTGGGGCGGCGCCCGGTGACGGCCCGGCCGCGCCCGGCCCCCGCGCAGCGGGCCGGCCGCCGTGCGGCGAGGTCACCCGTCCGGCCCACGGTGGGCGCGCTGCTCCGCGCGGCCGCCGGCACGGCCGCGGCGGCCGGGTTCGGCTGGACGCTGTGGCACGGGATCGCCGAGCCGGGCACCGCGCTGGCCTTCGGGGTCCTCGTCGCCGTCGGCGAACTCGCCCGCTGGGGCGCCCGGCCGGACGCGGGGGCACCGCCCGTGCTCGAAGAGCCGCGGGGCAGGGAGCCCGCGCCCCTCGCGGCCGCCGCGGCCCTCGCGTACGCCCTGCTGGGCGAGTCCGCCGGGCTGCCCACCACCCATGGAGTCGCCCAGACCGTCGCCGTCGTCGTCGCGGGCGCCCTCGTCGGAGCCGTACCGCAGGTGGCCCGGGGCCATGGGGCAGCGCTGGACCACGTGGCCCGCCGGGTGCTCACGGCCGGCTTCGCCGCCCTCTGCTTCCAGCCGCTCTACAACTCGGGCGAGCTGCTGCGGGCCGTCGGACGCGGGCACTGGTACGCCCTGTTCCTGCTGCTCCTCCTCGTCCTGACCGCCCTGTGCGACGCGGTGCTCGCCGCTCTGCTGCTGCGCGCCCGCACCGGCCACCCGTACGCCCCGCTGCTCCGCGACGAGCTGCGCGCCCTGCCGGGCATCGGCTCCGCCGTGTGTGCCACCGGCGCGGTGATCGCCCTCGCCGTGGCCGTCGCCGGCCTGTGGGCGCTGCCCGTCTTCTGCGTACCGTTGCTGCTCACCCAGCTGTCGTTCCGCCGGTACGCCGCCGTCCGCGACACCTACCGCCAGACCATCGGCTCCCTGGCGCGTGCCACCGAGATCGCCGGGTACACGCCCCCCGGACACGCCCACCGGGTGGCGGCCCTCGGCCGTGCCGTCGGACGCGAGATGGGGCTGTCGGGGCCCGAACTGACCGTTCTGGAGTACGCCGCGCTGATGCACGACATCGGACAACTGTCCCTGGTCGACCCCGTGCCGGAAGGGGCCACCGCCCGTCTTCCCGAGGCCGAGCAGCGGCGTATCGCCCTGCTCGGCGGCGCCGTCGTGCGGCAGACGGGTGCCCCGGCGGCCGTCGCGGTCGTCGTGGAGCGGCAGGCCGACCCGTACCGCGAGCAGCCGCTTACCGCGCGGATCGTCCGTACCGTGAACGCGTACGACGAGCTGTCCAGGGAAGGCGGGGGAAACCCGGACGGGGCGCTCTACGCCCTCGAACGGCTGCGGTTCGGCACCGCGCGGGACCATCACCCGAACGTGGTCGAATCACTCGCCAGAGTCCTCGCCCGGGGCGGCGTCACAGGGTCGGCCCCTGGGTAACCCATGGGTAATGAGCGAGCGTGCGACCCGGCATGGTTGGATGCGAACAAGAGGGTGTCCGGGGGCAGAGACCTTCAGCGACCGGCGGACCGGCAGGCGGGAATCGTGAGGATCTTCGGGAAGGTACGGCATCGGCCCTCCGCCTCGTGGCGGCAGGCCACCGACCGCGCGTTCACGCTGATCGGGGACGGGCGGTACGAGGACGCGGGCGCGCTGCTGACGCGCGCGGCGGACCTGGAGCCCTGGCTCTCGGAGTCCTGGTTCAACCTGGCGTTGCTGCACAAGTTCCGGCACGACTGGGAACAGGCGCGCACCGCGGGGCTCCGGGCCGTCGCGCTGCTCGACAGGGAGACCGGGGCGCCCGACTGGTGGAACGTCGGCATCGCCGCCACCGCGCTCCAGGACTGGCCGCTGGCCCGGCGTGCCTGGCAGGCGTACGGGCTGAAGGTGCCCGGGGCCGCCGCGGCCGGCGGGGAGCCGACCGGGATGGAGCTGGGCAGCGCCGCCGTGCGGCTGTCGCCCGAGGGCGAGGCCGAGGTGGTGTGGGGCCGGCGGCTGGATCCGGCCAGGATCGAGGTGCTGTCCATCCCGCTGCCGTCCTCGGGGCGGCGCTGGGGCGAGGTCGTGCTGCACGACGGGGTGCCCAACGGCGAGCGGACGACCTCTTCGGGGCACGGCTTCCCGGTGTTCGACGAGATCGAGCTGTGGGCGCCGTCCCCCGTGCCGACCTGGGTGGTGCTGCTGGAGGCGGCCACCGAGGACGACCGGGACGCCCTGGAGCGGCTGGCGGCCGACGCCGGGTTCGCCGCCGAGGACTGGTCCTCGTCGGTACGGCTGCTGTGCCGGGCCTGCTCCGAGTCGCGGATGCCCAGTGCCGAGGGCGAGGGCGAGCACCTGGACCCGCACGACCACAGCGAGCCGGGGCACCCGGGGCCGCTGGGCCACCGGTCGCCGGGCGAGCTGTGGGTTCCGGAGCGCGAATGCGGCATCGCGGCGCCCGCCGGGCTGGTGCGGGGGCTGCTGGACGGCTGGGTGGCGGACAGCCCGGACAGCCGCGAGTGGCGGGATCTCGAGGAAGTCTGCTGATCGCTGCCCGTAGGCTGTACGGGCACAACGCGCCGTGCTGCACGGGCACGGCGCAGCATCGGGTACTCAGGAAGGCGCAGAGGCGGACATGGCGCAGCAGGAGACGGCTCAGCAGGTCGACGACGAGGGGTTCATCGTCGACACGGAGGACTGCGAGGAGCGCGAGCGCGCGTACCGCGAGCGGGGCACCTCGCGTCCGATCACGGTGGTCGGCAACCCGGTGCTGCACAAGGAGTGCAAGGACGTCACCGAGTTCGGCGACGAGCTCGCGCGGCTCGTCGACGACATGTTCGCCAGCCAGCGGACCGCGGAGGGCGTCGGCCTGGCGGCCAACCAGATCGGTGTCGACCTCAAGGTCTTCGTCTACGACTGCCCGGACGACGACGGTGTGCGGCACGTGGGTGTCGTGTGCAACCCGGTGCTGGAGGAGCTGCCGGCGGACCAGCGCCGCCTCGACGACTCCAACGAGGGGTGCCTGTCCGTCCCGACCGCCTACGCCTCGCTGGCGCGCCCCGACTACGCGGTGGTGCGCGGCCAGGACGTGCGGGGCAACCCCATCAAGGTCCGGGGTACCGGGTACTTCGCCCGCTGCCTCCAGCACGAGACGGACCACCTGTACGGCTACCTGTACATCGACCGCCTGTCGAAGCGGGACCGCAAGGACGCGCTGAAGCAGATGGCGGAGGGAACGCCGCGCTACCCGGTCGTCCCGAACGACTGATCACGCTTTACAGGCCCCGTTCCGGTGACCGGGACGGGGCCTGCGCGCGACCGCCAATGGGCGGACGAATGACAGCTGTCCGCGCCCTGTTGACGCGCGTCAACCTCTCCGGCCAGTCTCGTGAGCGGCGTTCCTTTCGGACATGGAGGCTCGATGCTCGGACGAACCGCACGATTCCTGCTCTCGATTGTCATGCTCATGGCGGCATCGGTGACCGGTGTGGTCGCCACCGCCGGAACGGCGCACGCGGACGGCTGTTACACCTGGTCGCGCACCCTCTCCCAGGGCGCGTCCGGTGCCGACGTCACCCAGCTCCAGATCCGGGTCGCCGGCTACCCCGGCTACGGCGGCGTCCTGGCCGTCGACGGGGCGTACGGCCCGGCCACCACCGCCGCGGTCAAGCGCTTCCAGGCCGCCTACGGCCTCGACCAGGACGGGGTCGCGGGGCCCGCCACCTTCAGCAAGCTGTACGCCCTCCAGGACGACGACTGCACACCCGTCCACTTCAGCTACGGCGAGCTGAACGACTGCAACACCACCTGGGCGGGCGGAGCGGTGAGCGCCGCCACCGCCAAGTCCAACGCGCTGCGCACCATGTGGAAGCTGGAGGCCCTGCGGCACGCGCTCGGCGACCAGCCCATCACCGTGACCAGCGGATTCCGCTCCCACGCCTGCAACGACGCCGTCGGCGGGGCATCCGGCAGCCGTCACCTGTACGGGGACGCCGCCGACTTGGGCGCCGGACCGCACTCCCTGTGCAGGCTCGCCCAGCAGGCCCGCAACCACGGCTTCAACGGCATCCTCGGTCCGGGCTACCCCGGGCACGGCGACCACACGCACGTCGACCACCGCGCGAGCCGCTTCTGGTCCGCCTCCGCCTGCGGCATCTGACCGTTCGGGCCACCCCCGCGCGGCAGGCGGTGCCGCCGCAGCGCGGCGGCGTGCCCGAAGCCGGGCCGGCCGGTGACCGCGTCCACCGTGCCGTCATGGCCTTCCGCGGCTCGCGCGCCGGCAGC